>NC_019695.1:601504-902256 GCF_000317125.1 Chroococcidiopsis thermalis PCC 7203 | reverse complement strand
TTGTTCGCGAGGCTGCCAAATATCACGAAGTTTGGGTACTCACTCGACCTGATGAAAGCCAGAATGAGATTGAGGCAGAACTAGCACGCAACCCTGTCCCCAACCTTCACTTTATTTATTTCACTCTCCCCTTTTGGTACGATAGCCGCCGATGGGGACACTCTGGCGGAATGCAACTGCATTATTACTTATGGCAAATTCAAGCATATTTTGTGGCTCGTCGCCTGCATCAGAAAATTGGCTTTGACCTGACGCACCATGTGACTTTTATGAAGTATTGCAATCCTTGCTTTCTATCTTTGCTACCATCTCCCTTCATCTGGGGACCAGTAGGAGGTGGAGAGTCTGCGCCAAATACCTTCTGGGAAGATTTTAGTTGGAAAGCCAAAATTTACGAAATTACCCGCAGCTTAATTCGCAAGTTGGGAGAGATAGATCCCTTCGTACATCTGACTACCAAAAAGAGTACTGTAGTTCGAGCAACAACTAAAGATACAGCCGAGCGGCTGTATAAAATAGGCGCAAAGCAGGTACAAATCTTGCCAGGATTCGGATTACCTGAAGAAGATATGGCGCTTCTGACTCAATATGAAATACCTGACGAGACACCAGTAAGGTTTATCAGTATCGGTAGGCTTTTACACTGGAAAGGCTTTCATCTGGGACTGCGTGCCTTCGCTCAAGCAAATTTACCCAATACAGAGTACTGGATTGTTGGAGAAGGACCGGAATGCGATCGCCTGCAAATTCTAGCACGAGATTTGGGTATCGATCGCAAAGTAAAATTCTGGGGTAAATTACCGCGTGAAAAAGCTTTAGACCTCTTAAGAGATTGCCACGTATTAGTTCATCCCAGTTTGCATGATTCTGGAGGATGGGTATGTATGGAAGCAATGGCAGCAGGTCGTCCCGTTCTCTGTTTGGATTTAGGAGGTCCAGCAATTCAAGTTACAAATGAGACTGGTTTTAAGGTTCCAGCTCTCGAACCATATCAAGCTGTACGCGACCTCGCAGCAAGTATGATTCACTTAGTTAAAGATCCAGAACTGAGAATTAGTATGGGTCTTGCTGCACGGAACCGAGTCAGTCAAAACTATAGCTGGAACGCTGTCGGCGAAGATTTGAACAAGCTTTATGCAGAAGTCAAGCGTCAGAAGCCAGGAGCCAGAATGACTAAATAGCTCCTAAAATCCTTGTCTCTTAGAGTCACGTCTGATACATGGCAATACATATTTAAGGGAGCATCTCGATATGCATATTCTCATTGCTGCTTTACACAGACCTTCCAAACCTACTGGTGTTTGCAGACACGCCGCAAATTTAGCTCAATGCTTAGCTGATACAAAAGAGGTCACTAAAGTAACTTTGATAGTAGGAGCATGGCAAAAGCATTATTTTAAAACATTTTTTAACTCCAAAAAAATTAATTTGATCGAAATAGATATTGAGAATAGTGCGTTGGCAAGAAATATGTGGTTTTTATTTGGTTTGCCAAAATTGGCTAACCGTCTCTTGCCTGACTTAGTTTATATGTCATTTCCTTTCCCCTTTGTAAGAGAGCTGTTCTCATCTCCTGTGATTTCTACGATTCACGATTTATATCCTTATGAAAAACCTGAAGTTTTTGGATATCCAAATGCAATTTTCAACCGCATATTTCTGAAGCAATGTATAACAAATAGCGACGGTCTAGTTTGCGTGTCTAAATCTACTGCAAGCAGCCTGAAATTATATTTTCCAAATCTTCATCTACGTAAACTAGTAACTGTTATTTATAACTACGTGAGTTTGGAAGGCTTAAAATCTAATTCGTCAATTCACTTACCAATTAGCGATCGCGATTCTTTTCTATTAAGTATTGCGCAACATCGAAGCAATAAAAATATCAATCTAGCAATTCAAGCTTTTTGGTTGTTAATTAAAAACAAGTATTTAAAAAATACGACTAAACTAGTCATTGTGGGCAACAATGGACCTGAAACTGAAAAAATTCAGCAGTTAATTAATCGACTCTCCCTTCAAGAACTGGTATTACTGCTTGATTCTATCGAAGATAATGAATTATGTTGGCTGTATCAAAATTGTGAAATGTTTATTGCCCCTTCGTCGCAAGAAGGTTTTTGTTTGCCTCTAGCAGAAGCTATGCATTTTTCTTGTAAAATAGTTTGCTCTGACATTCCAATATTTAGAGAGATTGGCTCTTCTAACTGTACTTACTTTGACTTGCAAGGAGATCCAGTAAAAAATCTTTCTCAAGCAATGATTAATGCTTTAGAAAAACCTCTCAGTCAAACTGCAAAAGACTTGCGTTTTTCTAAATCAGATGTAGCCGCTCGTTATCTGAAATTTTATGCTGCGATCGCTAGAAAGAGTCCATTACGTGTTGGTATTTTGCAACGAGTGCAAACTAGTTTTGATAAAATCAGTACCGATAACCAAAATCAATCTACATCGAAAGTTAAAAAGTTTAACCAATAAGATAGGTGAACGTAGATATTTATCGTAAAAAAAAGGCAGAAGGTAGAAACAAAATAAATTTGCTCTTTAATTATGTCCGAATACTTAACTCCTAACATTTAGCGGAGGGAAATGAGTAGATGCAACCCTTACCTCAAAAAATGGATTTAGCGATCGGCACTAGAACCATAGCAAAAAAGAAGTATATTATTAAGAGTTCAACTCTGATATTTTTTGCCTTTGCTACTGCTTTTTATTCTCGAATTTTTTGTACGATAACTCGCGCTCCTTCATTTCTCAATTTTTTTCATTTTTTGACAGTTGGGTTTGCGCTTGCAGTGGTGCTAGTCACTAACCGCAGTAAAGATCGTAAACAAATTGCGATCGCCAGTTTGCTTTCATCTGCTATCCTGGTTCTGCTGGGAGCTATGCTTGTCAGCGCGCTTGTCAACAACGCAGGTTTTATCAATGTAGTTTTTAACTTTTTAATTCTGGCTGAGCCATATCTATTCCTACTAGCAATAGTTTGTATTCCCCTATCATCCGCCAGCATTAAAAAAATTAGAAATTGGACGTTAATTTCAGCTTTGATTAACTTTTTGTTAGCTGAAATTCAGAAACCTTTATTAAGTGCTGGCTTACTATTTGCAGCAAATGGAATGGATGAAACGGATGGCGTTCAAGGAGTTTTCTTTGCAACAGGAGCAGGCGGTTATGTCTCCACTGCCGTTTCCGTAAGTGCTGCTTTATATTTCTTGCTTTTTTTTAAAACAGCTCCCCTCTGGCTACGAATACTTAGCTTAATTGGTGCAGTTCATCAGATATTGATTGCAGATACAAAACAGGTAATTTTAACTTCAGCATTAGCTTGGATGTTGTTAGGTTTAAGCCAAACTCGAAATGTTAAAAAGTTTTTAATGTATGCAACCTGTATCGTTCTCGCGATCGCCGCTTTTATCTGGGCTGCATATAATCTAGAAGCTTTTGAGGTTTACAAATATTGGTTTTCTAGATCCGACATATATGAGAATTCTGAGACTGGCGGACTTGCCGTCAAAATGCAAGGAATTCATATGGTACTCGCCCATTGGCGATCGCCCTTAAATTGGTTATTTGGGCTTGGACCAGGGCATACACTTGGCAGATTAGGAGGATGGTCAATTCGAGAGTATTGGCATTTATTAAGCCCGCTAGGAGCTTCCAATCCTCCTCTATATGACGACATCTGGAAGTTTATCAATGGGAATTGGATTGCTTTGACAACAACCTTGTATGTTCCTTTGTTCAGTTGGGCAGGAATTTGGGGAGATTTAGGTTGGTTTGGGCTAGGAACTTATTTGTATCTTGGCTTCATTGTATGGCGCAATCTTTGCTTAGATGATTTCAGTAGGTTTCTCGTACTTACTGTAGCAGTTTACGGTTTTTTTCTAACTCAAATGGAGGAACCAGGTTTTATGCTTACTATTGCTCTTTTCATCGGTATTCGATGGCATGAAAACAGAAAAAAGGCGTTAAAACAGTAACGGTTACTACACGTTCGTATTAAAATCAACTCAAGTCGCCAAAGTTTCTGACATCACCGTTTCAGTCTAGATCCAGCTTTCCAAATCTTAGCGCCCCGTTCGTATGCCCCGATATCGGGGGCGCTACCCACAAACCCGTCCGTCACCCCAGTAATTGCCATGCCTGCATTGATCGCGGGCGAACCAGATTGTAAGGTAAAATCTGGGATAGATTTTGAATCTGTTGTAGTAGCTTTGGTGAACTTTGGATCGGTTGACTGAAATAAATTGTGAGACTGCTGGCTGGCAGTTATACTCGTCGAACTCCGCAAAATATTGTTGCGCGCTTCAACAGTTTTATCTGTATATATTGAACCGAGAAACGTATTGTTAAAAATCCGATTGTATCCGCGTGGACTACCTGCGACTAGATAAAAGCTATCCTTGCCCCCTGTAATATTCCATACAACATTGTGATGAATCGTACTGTTGTAGCTTTCAATATCTAAATAGATGCCTCGCGTGCCCCAAAACGGACTGAATGCTTGAGTATCTCGAATCCAATTGTGGTGAATAGCTCCGCCTGCAAGATTGACATAGCAACAGATATAGATTGCCCCTAAGTCGGTACTCAACATGCCAAAGCGAGAAATATCGTTGTAAGCAATATCGATTTTGTTACCATCGAAACCTGCGGTATGCCAATCAAAACTGATGGCATCGCGTCCAGCTGCTTCGATTGTATTGTAAGTAATCCGGTGACCAGTACCGTTGATGCGGACTGGGGCGGCGTAAGATGCCATATAATTGCTGTTAGCAATAATATTATTCGTCACCCTATGTCCAGTACCTTCTAACAATACGCCATTGCCAGAACTCCATTCCACAACTGAGTTTTTCAGCGTATGCTTGCTACCCCGTAACTGTATACCAGTGTCGTGTGCGTGAGATGCAACGATTAAACCATCATCAGAATTAGGTGCTTGCTCGGACTTCGGTAATGGTGGTAGGGTCATGTGGTGCGATACGTACTTAGCACGGATGCCATCAATCACGACACCTTGACTCGCATTGCTGGTGGTCACTGTACTGGCAAAAAGCTTCAAATTACGCAGTACGATATAAGAGCGATCGCCCAGATCGAAAGCAAAGTTGCGCTGCTTCACCTCTACTGAGTTAGGACTCGTACCACCAAGAGTCCAAAGATAGAGGGCGCGATCGCTACCATCATAAAACCATTCGCCTTCACTATCGAGCAACCCCAACTTGCCAACTAGATAGAACCAATATCCACCTCGATCCCAAGGGGCAGTCATTTGTGCTGTCAGCTTTCCCGCAGTACCACCCGTTATCGTCCCGGTGCGAGTGACATACCAATCATTCGTCCATACCGTAGCACCAGCCCAACCCTCTGCTAAATTGGGAATTTCAGCGTTTTCTACGATCGCCGCATTACCACCCTGGCTTCTGACACCACCACCCGCCAGTTTCGGACGCAACGGATCTCTTCCCGTGTTGGGCCACCGCGCTTCTGGCATCATCTCGCCATTGACAAATACTTGATTGGCAAAAAAGCCCGTATCGTTATATCTATTTGTGGGTAAAGACGCATTCGCACGGAAAATAGAACCGCGAAACACCTGCCATCCCTCAACCGGGTTCGCACCGGAGATCGTTACGTCCTCTTTGTTGTACGCTGCAAATGTTATCGGTGTAGTCGATGATGTCCCTGAATTTGCGGGGCGAATTGTTTCGCGATAAATTCCAGCTCTTAATAAGCAGGAGTCACCAGGCTGAGCGACATTAGCACACTTTTGCACTGTTTGAAATGGGCGCTCCAACGTACCAGGATTATTATCTGAGCCTTTTGAGGCGACGAAATACTCGCGAGCAACATTCGCAGCATCAAGTGGCGAACTACTGAGTAAATATCCATGCGGATTATCAGAGCGATCTGAGGCAGATATACTGAAGCTGATAAGAATACCAGTGGCAAACAATAAAATTCTCAACTTATTCATGCGATCGCCCGTAAAGCCATAGCTCGGAGTACATTTATGTTGAAATAGCTGAAAGTTAGTGCCATCGTATTCACGGAATACTTGAGTGCTGGATAAATTTTTGATTGTTTTAACCAGGTGGTGCAAATACAAGTACGGGTAAAGAGTGAGGGATTATAAACGAAAAACTTTTCCCTCAATGCTGATTACCCAAGGAGTACCATTCGGTTCGACTGCTATGCCAGTAGCAGCACCAGGGAGTGTCGTCCACTTAGAACCTTGGCGTGAAAGTATTTCAAAACCACCAGCACCAGCTGACTTGCAACCTAGTATCCAAGCTGAGCCATTTTCTCCTACTCCAATCTCCTTTGCACAACCGGAAACTTGTTGCCAACTGTCGCCACTACGTTTGTAAATCTGCCCGCTGGAATTGACAATCCAAGGAGTACCATTCGGTTCGACTGCTATGCGTGCAGCAGCGCCTTCAACTCGATTCCATTGGGAACCTTGCCATGAAAGAATTTCAAAATCCTTAGCTCCAGATTGCTTGCAACCTAATACCCAAACAGAGTTATTTCCTACTGCAATATCTCTCGCACAACCTGCAACTTGTTCCCATCCATTGTTACCGTTGCCTTTGTAGATTTGTCCGCCTGAGTTGGTTATCCAAGGAGTACCATTTGGTGCGACTGCTATGTCGCTACCAAAACCTGGAATCATATCCCACTTAGAACCGTTCCAGGTAAATAAGTAAAAATCCCCCGATTCGTTTGCTTTACCGCAACTTACCATCCAAACAGAGCTATTATTGCCCACGCCAAGATCTTTTGCACACACTCCGGGAAATTGCTTCTGTACTGACGTTGCTCGATCTGCACATTGAGTCGTTACAGATGCTAAACATGACAAAACAATGATTTTAAAAATCGTTCGTCCCAGTTGAAAACGCATAGATGGTTAATTGAATTGTATGATTTGTATGGCGGAAAAATTTGCTATTTCGATCGCATCTTCATAGATCTATCATCAGATACTTGTCCTTGCAGAAGAAAAAAAATAAGAGATATTTTATAATCGATTCCTAGTCGAGTGTTTCGATCGCCATAGCTCCGATCGCAGTTGTTACAGATAAGATCTAGAGAGAACGCGATCGCACTCAATTAAAACTCAAAATGACAAATTTGCGGCAATCAAACTCTAAAATTAATCATTTTCAGGCGATTGGCAAAAAATTAACGCGCGTCTTGCGGATTAGCGCTACCTTACTCACCTCATATTACGCTTATATGTTGGAATATCGGGCAGAGCTATTTTTATGGGCTTTGTCTGGTAGCCTACCGCTGATCTTAATGGGGGTATGGACGCAAGCAGCCCAAAGCGGACAATTCGGCTTAACGCCTATAGACTTTGCCCGTTACTTCCTCACAGTATTTCTGATCCGACAGTTTACTGTGGTGTGGGTCATTTGGGAATTTGAGAAAGAAGTCGTCGAGGGACGGCTATCTCCCCGCTTGCTTCAACCTTTAGATCCGGTATGGCATCATGTATTTTCTCATATCTCTGAAAGATTTGCTCGCTTACCATTTGCGATCGCCCTGGTCGGTTTGTTTTTCTTCCTCTATCCGCAAGCGTTTTGGATACCGAGTTTAGGTAGTTCGATCTTATTTATAATTGCCGTTCTGCTGGCTTTTACTCTGCGGTTTCTAATCCAATATACTTTTGCTTTGTTTGCTTTTTGGACGGAAAGAGCAAATGCGATTGAAAATTTCTGGTTTCTATTTTATCTGTTTTTCTCGGGTCTAATTGCACCTTTAGAGACGTTTCCGCCAATTGTGCGCAATATTGTTCTATGGACTCCTTTTCCCTATCTGATTCATTTTCCTACTTCCTTAATCGTGGGTTTACCAGAAAATGTAGGGCGGGGTTTTTTAATTACAGTAGGTTGGTGCGCGCTATTTTTCGGCTTAAATCGTTGGTTGTGGCGACGGGGGTTAAAGCAGTATTCTGGGATGGGAGCTTAAGAGATTATGTCGCGCAAAGTCACCAAGATTGCTTTGCGCCTTTGCGCCTTTACGTGAGATTAATTAAAAGACTTGCTTTTCGTGTAGAACTACTAGAAGATGTAGGACGGCGATCGCATTTATCCAATTTATGACCGATATCCCTCAGCCAGGGCAAATATCACCAAATTTTACTGCTATCAACCAGGATGGTAATTTAGTTAGTTTAGCCGATTTTGCCGGACAATGGCTGGTACTTTACTTTTACCCTAAAGATGATACGCCTGGGTGTACGACGGAAGCAAAGGATTTTAGCGAGTATACACAGGAGTTTAGCAACCTGGGAGCGAAGGTTGTCGGCGTGAGTGTTGATTCTCAACAGTCTCACTGCAAGTTTATTGCCAAACATAATTTGTCAATTATACTTCTGAGCGACCCCGAACATCAGGTTGCTGATGCTTATGGGGCGTGGCGATTGAAAAAGTTTATGGGGAAAGAGTATATGGGTGTCGAACGTTCTACTTTTGCGATCGCACCTGATGGAACTATCGCTCATACTTGGGCAAAAGTCAAAGCCAAAGGTCACGCGATCGCCGTTCTCAATCGTCTGCAAGAATTAACGATTTGACTTCTCCCTGGTCTGAAGACACAGGGATTCTAAACTGATGCTACGTGGTGGGTTGAAACCACACCACTTCGCTTCTGTTTAACTGACCAGAGACGTATTCTCTGGGGGGCAGTCAAAGACCCCCTACCGATTCCACTTAGGTCTAACCCAAGTGTTACCGCTACTTTGCGAATAATATTTGCTGCCGCTTGAGCATCACAATTGACATACCAATTATTAGCCGTTCGGTACAATCCGCGCTTAACTCGCTTTCCTGACGCTCTCCAGTTTGTGGGTTTTTCACCATGTTTGGGGAGAGTGTCATTATCCAAAAACGAAGCGGCGGAAGTATTGGCCTCCTCAGTCTCTACAAATTTAATTCCGTATTGTTGACATAACTGACTAACCCTTTTTTTGAGTTTTGCGGTCGGAATTTGCACAAAAGATTGAGTCGATTTGCCTAGTTTAACTTCTTGTCTTTGTCCCTGATTCCAGCCAAATACTACTGTGCCGATGCGATTTTCAATACAGTGATTAATAACTAACCTAGCTGCCTTATTTATCGCGTCCCTCATTTGTCGATTGCGTTTTTCAGTTATTGCGGCAAGACGATTAGACCACAAGCCTTGAGATTTGTTTTCTTTAAGTGTAGAAACTTGTTTGTTGTACCAACGATTCAGCGATTTAACGTGCCTACCATCAACAATAAAACTAGTACCAACGTTAGAAACACAAGTCAACCAATTGCTTAAGCCAGGGTCAATACCTAGCACGTTATTTGAGTCTACATCCACCTCAACAATATTAGTTTTGTAGATAAACTCAACATAAAAACAGCGGTTTCTTGGCAGTATTCGCAGTTCTTTGATATCGGCAAAGTTCAGGTTTGACGGCATCGGCACGAAGAAACAATCCAGCCCAAACCAGCACTTAACTTGCTTTCCCAACGGGATTCTGATTTGGTTGTCTACCAACTTGAGTGCTTGCTTGGGATAAGAGACGAGCGCAAAACCTCCCGACTTACGATATTTAGGCGGTTTGGGCTTGTCTACTATTTTCCCTCGATTGAAAGCTTGTTTTAACTTTTTGAATGACTCGAATGATTCAGATACAGACCTTAACACTTGTTGGGCTGCTTGCGAGTGCAGTGCCTTGAAATGTTTGTTGGTCTTATATTCTGCTTCTAAATCATACTTACCAAGGAACTTTTTAGTTTTAAAGTAGATTTGACGGGCATAATATATGCCACAATTAATCAAAGAGTTAGCGGTTTTGCAGACGAACTCAAGAATCGCTTCTAGTTCATTTTCTGGGTGCAATAAAATCTGTTGGTATCCGTACAAACGCATCATCTCCTAGTTAATTAATATACAACAAAGTGAGAGCTTTAAATATTAAGATATGGTCAAGGCAGACGGATGGTTTTAACCATCCATCGCTTTTCATCCCAGTCTCTTTAGAGACTGGGATGAAAAGCGTTCCGACTCTCTCGGTAAGGGAACACACACTCATTCCAATTAAGATATGTTAAGCTTGGCTCGAACCCTCAGCCTTCCCGGACGATGACCATGCTAGCAGCGATTCTCTACGATCTCGACGGTACGATTGTCAATACCGATCCACTGCACTTTCGCATATGGCAAGCACTCTTGAAAGAGCATGGTATAGAGATCGATGAAGAGTTCTATAAAAATCGCATGAGTGGCAGGCTGAATCCATTTATCGTGCGAGATTTATTTCCAGAATTCTCTTCTGAAGAGGTGATAAAATTTAGCGATCGCAAAGAAGCAGAGTTTCGCGAACTAGCAGCAGAATTGACACCAATACCGGGACTGTTAGAAGTGATTGCTTGGGCTGATGAAAGAGGAATCAAACAAGCCGTAGTCACAAATGCTCCTCCAGAAAACGCTAAGCACATGTTGAGCGTTTTGAACTTAGAACACAGATTCGAGCGGGTGTTTGTCTCGCAAGAAATCGGCATGGCAAAACCCGATCCTGAACCCTATCTCTACGCACTGGCTTACTTTGGCTTAAATGCTCAACAAGCACTTGTATTTGAAGACTCCCCTTCTGGCATTCGTTCCGCTGTGGGTGCGGGAATATCTACAGTAGGAATCGCCTCCTCTCAGACACCAAGCGAACTGTACGATCTGGGTGTTATGCTTGCCATTCCTGACTTTAAGGACTCGCAATTATGGAAACTGTTGGGTAAGTCGGGAGTCGGGAGTGGGAGAGTGGGAGTCGGGGAAGAGAGCTGAGGGAGCAATTTAAAATTTAAAGTTCAAAATTCACGCACCATGCACCAGTAATACCTGACTAAACTACCGCAGACTCTAACATTTGAATTGTTCCTTTTGCAGCATTGATTTCAACTTCTAAACCCATTGGTAGTGTCAATATAGTGTCAATGTGACCGATCGCCGCACCATACCAAGCGGGAATTTTTAATGGTTGAATGTGGTTCCAAACAACTTCCTCTAGAGTTAGAGAACCATAATCGGCATCTGGAGTACAGTTAGGACATTGCCCAAATATAAAACCTGCTAGTTTATCGAAGATTCCAGCTAATTTTAACTGTGTCATCATGCGATCGAGTCGATAAATATTTTCGCCAATATCTTCTAAAAATAAAATCGCTCCGTTTAGATTCGGCAAGTATGGCGAACCGACAATTGCCGATAGTACAGATAGATTTCCTCCCAATAACCTACCTTTAGTACGACCAGAATTAATCGTTTGAATTCGATATTTGACTTGCATTAAACGATCTGTATCGCTGCCATCTTTGAAGTTTTTAAACTCTAAAGATTCACCCGCAAATAAGATGCGTCGAAAATAATCTGTTTGCTCTGCATTCCAAGAAGAAAAGCCATTTGGTCCATGAAAAGTGACTAGATTAGTTCGAGCTGTAATCCCTAAAATTAGAGCAGTAATATCGCTAAACCCAACAATAATTTTGGGATTTTTACGAATTAATTCGTAATCTAAATATGGTAAAATCCTGCTAGAACCCCATCCACCTGTAATAGGCAAAAGTGCAGCAACTTTAGGGTCGGCAAAAAACTGATTTACATCAGCAGCGCGATCGCGGTCTTGTCCAGCAAGATAACCATAGCGATCCAAGACATGAGGTGCAAGTTTCGGTTCTAACCCCAATCCTCTCACAGCATCGCGGACAATATCTAAATTTTCTCGCACAAATGTCGCCCCAGCAGGGCTAATAATTCCGACAACGGAGCCGGGTTTTAGTCTTGCAGGTTTGATGATGCGGGAGTCGGGAGTCGGAAGTCGGGAGTCGTAAGTAATTTTGCTTCCTTGTCTCCCTTGTCTTCCTTGTCTCCCTTGTCCAAGTACGGGTGTAGACATAGCACCAATACCAGCAATAGCGATCGCGCTTCTGAGAAAATGACGGCGTGGGAACATTGAGCTTAGCGATTTGGCGTACCAGCTAGCCGAGCAAAAGCACTCTCGACATCTGGGGGTAATTGACGCATAATTTTACCCTTTTCGCGATCGACTGCTACTAATATGACTCTTGCCGTTACATACAATTCTTGACTGTCGGGAGATTGAATTTGATAATCCCAATTGATCCGCACGCCTTCCATATCCGCCATGCGAGTTCTAACTACAGCATCCATCCCCATTTTGATCGGACGGTGGTAGCGTACTGCAATTTCTACTACGGGTAAGTCGCAACCCAAAGCGACTAAGTCAGCAAAATTAATCCCAATCGATCGCAAGCATTCTACCCGCGCTTCTTCCATCCAGGCTATGTACGAACCATGCCAAGCGTTACCACCATAATCTGTGTGATGTGGCTGCGCTCGGACTGGATATTCAAACCAATCGGTAAAGGCTACATTAGGTAGGTTGGTTGGGGACTGTTCTGGTGCTTGACTCACTTATACTTCATCGGTAATAGGTCATAGGTAATGGGTAACAGGGATAGTTAATGGTTAATGGTTGATAGTTGATAGCAACTAACTACCAACTATCAACTACCAACTACCAATTACCAACTACCATCTGCCATCATACTTTAACAAATGTCCACTCCAAACTTTTCATCGGTGCGGTTTGTAATTGCTCTGTCAGTTCGGCATTACTACCAAATTGTAGTTGGGAAAGGTATGAGGCTTCTACGTTGACAGTAAACTCCTTATCTTCAAAGCACCAAGGAGTAACGGTAACTTTGCCATCCTGCAACTGAATAATATCGTAGCGATCGCCATCTGGTCCTTTCCCAATTTCTAATGCGCGTTCGTCTACTGGTAATTGACGATTACAGAGAATTAATGAAAGGCGATCGCACCACTGAAAAAAGGCATAAGCTTCTTCAGCATCTTTCTGACTAATTTTAAGTTCTTTTCTATATTGTTTTTGTAGCTCTAATTGTTCGTCAAGAAACTCATCGAGTTCCGATGACTCTCCCCGTTTTCCTTCATTCAAAAAACTAGTATGCATAGAAGTTAGCATTGTCACCCACCGTCCCCGATAGCGTGCGTTGGAAATGTGCTGTTTCAGCTTGGGTAGATGAGTACTAGTATCGAGAGTAAAGTCTAACGGCGCGCCAGCTGGGGTGAGATTGTTTTCTTCCCATTCTTTTTCTAAATCGTCGTGGTGGGAAATTGCAGCTATAGTTTCGTAAATCCGAGGTGGGAAATCCTTACGTCGCCAATGTCCGGCAATTTGTGCTGCAAGTAGCGCATGAGCGCGATGATAAATAACTTCCCAACCTGTTTCAGTTTGATTAGCAATCATATATCAGTTATCAGTTTCATTGAGCTGTATTTAATTTCCCTCAAGGCAGAGAGTAAAAAGTGAATGGTGGATAAACATCTAAGAGTTACACCATTTGGTTACTGGTCACTAGTCACTGTTCGCTGGTTTAATCCCCACCTAATTCGACAATCTTGCCAATATTAAAATCTATCCTGATCCAGCCTTTAAGCCTGCGGAGATTGTCTAACAACAAGAGGGGAATTTGCCAATGGTGTACCATCAAAAACGGCAACGGATCGTCGATCGCGAAAATTGCATCCTTCCCACGCAAGATGTTTTTGCACCAGGTCTGCAATTGTGGAAAAGAGCGAATTCCAGTGAGCCGCCAGAGTTCGTGATAAGTCCAATAAGTAGGCTTGCTGGTCGATAAGGGTTGCAACGGATATATTGTAGGGGCGGGTTCACCCGAAATATTGTTGATGAACGAAGAATTCAATAAACCCGCCCTCGACGTAGAGGTATTACATGTAACGTCTCTACAAAATGCATCGGCTACCCCTGGATGATTATAAAACATTGTAATTGCTGAGTGGGTGCGGGGGTTGCACTCGATCGCGTAAACGTTTCCATCCTCAGCTTGAATAAAGTCAAAAGAAGCTTGTCCGGTAATTCCTAATTCTTTGACAAAATGACGCACCCATGCAATTATTTCTGGCTTGTCAACGTTTTCATAATTGACTTGAAAAGCCGAAGACTCGCAACAGCAGTGCATTCTTAATTCCCCATTGCGGACGGTACTGTGGGTGCAGTATTCCTGTCCTGGGATAAATTCTTGCATAATCCAGGGTTTTTCAGGACTAATTGGCAGACTATTGACAAAAGCTGCTGTTTCTGCTGGAGTAGCACATGGTAGCTTAGTTAAGTTTAAGCGACGTACCGAGTCGTAGGGAATGCTTTTGAGGATATATGGACGTTCCGCATCGGAAAAGTCAAAGTTAATGACTTGTTCTGGATTGGTAATTTTGAAAGATTTGGGGACAGATAAACCGAGCGATCGCGCTTTCTCGGCAAACTCATACTTATCGTCTAACATCTGCGTTACCTCTGCATCGAAGTGAAACACCTCGCAGCAGCCAGATAAAACTGATTTAGCCACAGAGTCATAGTAGCTGGCGACGGGACTACAGACGGGAACGTAGACATCGATATTTTCTTGTTTGGCGATCGCCAGCAATGCTTGTGAATAGGCTTCCGGGTCTTTTTCCGGCGCGGGAACGGTATAAAAGCGATCGACGGCGTTAGAAAATCGATGTCCGGTCAACCAATATTTATGAGTTTCTACCAACACCACCCGATGTCCGACCATATGAAACGAACGGGCAAGTTGCAGGGCTTTGGTCATCTTCCCCCCCGTCAGCATGATGTTTTTGGGGTGAGATACAGGTAAGATGCCCCGGTCACGAAACGGCTTGCTGACGAGATTCCACAATAACGCTGTCAAAACAACGATACAGTTGAAAGGAAAGGCGATCGCGAGTAGAAGTAGCGTTCCCAGATTTTGGAATACTGCAAATATCTGCATGGTAGGGGTAATAGATTGTGGTAAAAGCATGGCACTGCCATGCTTTTACCGATTTATATGCGCCGAATAATCGTCAAACCATCGCGTAGCGGTAGCAAAACCTGTTCCACGCGAGGGTCAGCAGCTACGATGCGGTTAAATTGGGCGATCGCTTCTCCGTTCGGGGTGCGCTGGTCGGGTGGCAGGTATGGTTGCCCTTGCAACAAGGTGTTATCGACGCAGATAAATCCTCCAGAGGGTACTAAATCTGCATCTAGCAAGAGGTGGAAATAATCTACGTACTCCTTCTTATCGGCATCGATAAATACCAAGTCAAACGACTCTTTCGCGGCTGCCAGTTTTTGCAATGTTTCCATAGCTGGGGCTACTTCCACAGAAATTTTGCGTCCGTGGGGAGATGCTTGAAAGCAGTCGATCGCAAAGTCTGCCACGTATCGATCCACTTCACAAGCGACTAGTCGTCCGTCTTCTGGTAAAGCCTCTGCCATCGCTAATGCAGAGTAACCCGTGAACATTCCAACTTCCAAAATACTTTTGGCTTTGGTCATGTGGACGAACATTTTTAATGTTTGTCCTTCCAGATGTCCAGACAGCATTTCCTGTTCTAACTGGCGGACTGTCTCCTGGTCAGAAAATCGTTTTTCCCAAGGTTCAGCACAGGTTTTTTTTGCTAGTGCGGCGAGGGCAGCAGATTCTTCGGTAGAAACAGCTTCGATATATGGATCGATGCCTGCGGCGAGTTGCCACACCTGCTGAATTTTGGCAGCTACCTCTAAAGAAATGTTTTGTTCTTTCGCCACTAATTCTAGGATGTGCTGCAATTGCTGCACCAGAATCCCCAAGGGCGTAACTGGTCTTGCCGTATTTTCTTTCTGAGGTGCGATCGTCATGGTCTATACGCTCCCTACGAGTTCGGGTTCTTGTACCATGTAAGCATCAACACCGTCGCCACCGCGAGGATATGTCGCGCACAGTTGCTTGTGTTCGGCTAAAGCAGCATTCAATTCTTCCCGCGTCAGGTCGTTGACGAAGAAGCAAGTCCCGATAGGTTTGGGCATGGCGGCGCGTAGTTTGCCGTCTCTGGTTTGCATAATCGACTCAGTTGCCTGCCAGAGAAGATCGCCTTCTAGTAGGGGATGGTCGAGGGCTAAGCCGATCCGACTCATTAAACCAAGGATGCGATCGCGGTCTTGGGTAGAGATGTAGCCGCGTTTTGCTGCAAGAGTGGCGGAGAATGCCATGTCAATATTCACAGCGTGACCGTGGAAAATTGGTACGTTAGGGGCGAGTTCTAAAGTCGGACTCCAGGTATGACCGTAGGCAATGACGCGATCGAGGTCGATTTCGTGCAGGTTCGGAGTTTCCAACTCGATCATCGTTTTGATCGATTCGTAATTGACTTTGTAGGCAATTTCCTGAAGTTCTGGTGTTGCATCCACATAACCGAAGTGAGTTTGCAGCAGTTGTTCGCCGTACTTCTCTAGTAAATTGAAGACTTCAGCGTTAGCAACTACGGCAATTTTTACCAGTTCTGCCATGCCGTTACGCACTTGGGCTGTAGGTAGGGTGCGCAAGAAAGAAAAGTCAAGGATGACTTGTTTAGGTGCGTGGTAAGCGCCCAAGCGGTTTTTTAGTTTCTTATGGTTAACTGCAACTTTAATTGCTACTCCAGCATCGATCAAACCGATCAAGGTCGTTGGGACGCGGATGAAGTTAGAGTTACGACGATAAGCAGCACAGGCAAAACCAGCTACATCTGTGACTAATCCACCACCAACAACCAAAACTGGTTCTTTGCGGACTAAGCCGAACTCGGCAAATGCATCGATAATTGTCTCGAAGGTCGCGATCGTCTTATTCGGTTCGGTGATGGTGATGGGGAATACCGTCAGATCGATGTTGTAATGCTGAAAGTAAGCTTCAATTTGTTCGCCATACAATCGATAAACATTGGCATCGATGACGGTTAAACAGCGTCCGTATTTTTGATATTGGTCGGCAATTTCACGGTTGCTAATGTCAAAAGCACCATTAATGCAGAGGAGGCTGAATTCAATCTTTTCGTAGCCTTCAACGTGAAAAGCTGTTTCAGTCGCCGTGAACTTTGCTTGTACTTCGCTCATGAATTTTACCTGTGTGAATTAGTCCAACAAAAATTAGCGACTTGCATGTAGCGCCGCAAGACCAAGTAGATGCAAAAGAAGATCTGCGAAAGCACATTGGATATAGTAGTAAATACTTACCCAATTTTTGACTTCACTTGTTTCTATTGCCTCTAACGACTCGCCACCGTGTTTGGAGATGCGATGACAGAAAGCCTAATAAGTTCGCGTTAATTAGGGTGGCGATCGCAAAGTTTGCGCTAAACGCTACACTACTCCTTCGGAGAAGCAAGCTACGTGAACGCTAACGCAATTTCTGCACGCCCTTTACTCTCAGCTACACATTCATAGCTGGCACTGCTCTTATTAGGTCAAAAAATACATTACTAAAAGCCAAATTAGTTATCTCCTAGTGTGTTCCCCGCTCTGAATCCAGAGGGCAGAAAAGGAGGAAAAAACTAACATCGGCAGATTTCTATTGCGCTTTGAGAGCCAAATGCCTCTTACAATACATTAGCAGCAAGTAAATATTATTTGCAATCCTTGACAAAAACAAACCTTTATAGAAGACAAAAATTTGTCGCAATTAAACATTGCTTAAACTGTCACTCGGAATCGCTTATCTTACTGCTATTACCTTATATTTTGCCGAATCTGCGATCGCGGTTGACAATCTACACAAAACACTGAAATCTCCGACCTTTGACAAGCCTAAATGCTTGGTTTTGAAGTAGTTTTACTAATGAGAATAGCGGCTATGGCTATCAAACTACCTCTTTCATCTCCAGGTTTCCATTTGAGATTGCAACCGTAATTAACTTTCTGCTCTGGATTTAGAGGAGATCGATTCAGTTCAACATTGGGCTTGTATTGCAAGTTTTGCTCCCTTATGGACTTTGCCACACTTAAGGCGATCGCAGCTATGCCAAGGCACTCGCGTGCTTGAGTCTATTTACGTTACATCACAAAAATAAACTGAAGCCGAAATTTCTGTCCTCAGTCCAAAGTAGGAGTTGTATTTACTGTCAAAAAATTGACGGCGATCGCCACGATCGTTCATACAACACTACCTGCGTATTCTATCAAACTCAGCAATTATTTACAATAGTTTACATGAAATTGAGAGGCGATCGCCAAATATTTTCTCTATATTTTATTGACTAATTTCAGCACACAATTTATTACTTTTATAAGTATAGATAGATGTAGTCAGTTATCAGTTATCAGTTATTCAGTGGTGATGGGTAGTTGGTAGTTGGTAGTTGGTAGTTGTCCCCCTTGTCCCCCTTGTCCCCTTGTCCCCTTGTCTCCTTGTCCCCTTGTCCCCTTGTCCCCCTTGTCCCCCTTGTCCCCCTTGTCTCCCTTGTCCCCCTTGTCCCCTTGTCCCTACTCCCTGCTCCCTACTATTACAGAATTTAAAGTTATGTAGCCTTTTACTGAAGTGGATTCGGACTCTACGGTAAACTAAGCCTTGATTATGAGTCTATGCCAACATAAAACGCTCGTTGGAGTCTTAATTTCCATGTCTCATACCGTTAAAATCTACGATACCTGTATCGGCTGCACTCAGTGCGTGCGGGCTTGCCCGACAGACGTGCTAGAGATGGTTCCTTGGGATGGCTGCAAAGCCGCTCAAATCGCTTCCTCTCCCCGCACGGAAGACTGTGTAGGCTGCAAGCGCTGTGAAACAGCTTGTCCCACCGACTTTTTAAGCATTCGCGTATATCTCGGTGCGGAAACCACTCGCAGCATGGGTCTAGCTTACTAGAGTTTGATTTAAATTCTCTAGAAGCTAGAAATAAAAAAACAACATTTTGATAGCTAGTACCATTAGACGATTGCCTTTTTTAGCTGCGTGTAACAATCCAGCTGCTTTCGGGAGGGGGGAGAACACAAGCCACCCTCTTTTTTTGATGAGGGAGCAGGGAGCGCACGAGCAGAGGGGAAAGACAAGGGGGAGGGGGGAGACAAGGAAGACAAGGGAGAGGGGGGAGACAAGGAAGACAAGGGAGAGGGGGGAGACAAGGAAGACAAGGGAGAGGGGGGAGACAAAGAAGACAAGGGAGAGGGGGGAGACAAGGAAGACAAGGGAGAGGGGGGAGACAAGGGAGAAAAAACTACCAACTACCAATTACCACTAATAACTGATAACTATCAACTAAGTAATACTGCTTAATTCTTGCAGGAGCAACACCTGTATGACATAAGTCATCAATTATAGAATAGAGAAATTATTTGTCGATTCAAACTAACCCCGATAGATTAACTTATAAAATCCAAAGAATAGAAGGAGTGAAACATGTGCGGAATTGTAGGCTATATCGGTACTCAAGCAGCAACCGGAATTTTACTGGCGGGTTTAGAAAAGCTAGAGTATCGGGGCTACGATTCTGCCGGAATTGCTACGGTGTGGGAAGGCGAGATTCACCGCGTCCGTGCTAAGGGTAAGTTACGCAACCTCCAATCAAAACTTAACGGACAAGAAATTCCTGGTTTAGTCGGAATCGGACATACACGCTGGGCAACCCACGGAAAACCGGAGGAACACAACGCTCACCCACATTTAGATACTTCAAAACGGGTAGCTGTAGTGCAAAACGGTATTATCGAAAATTATCGAGAGCTACGAGAAGAATTAAAACAGCTGAACTATGAGTTTGTAACTGAGACTGATACTGAAGTTATTCCCAATTTGGTAGCGGAATGTCTGAACCAAATGCGGCAGAGTGGCGAAACTGAAAAATTCTACTCTCCTTTGACGGAAGCAGTGCGGCGAGTCGTGAATCGCTTGGAGGGAGCATTCGCGATCGTGCTTTTGTGTGCCGATTATCCCGATGAAATTGTGGTGGCGCGACAACAAGCGCCCTTGGTGCTTGGTTTCGGGCAAGGGGAGTTTTTCTGTGCTTCAGATATCCCGGCGATTTTACCCTATACTCACGCGATCGTACCGTTGGAAAACGGAGAAATGGCGACTCTTACGCCTTTGGGAATTGAAATTTACAACTTTGCGGGCGATCGCCTTAAAAAACATCCCCATTTGCTCAGCGGTACTGCTGTCACAATGGAGAAACAAGGCTTCCGTCACTTCATGCTCAAAGAAATTTACGAGCAATCGAGTGTCGTGCGGATGGTTTTAGAAACTTACATTAGCAACGATTGGACTGCTGCATCTACCACCAGTCCGATTAATTTGAGCTTACCAGCAGAGTTCTACACCGACTTGGAACAAGTTCAAATTGTGGCGTGCGGTACGAGTTGGCACGCTAGCTTGGTGGGTAAGTATTTACTGGAGCAGTTAGCACAAATTCCCACACAGGTACACTATGCTTCAGAGTTCCGTTACGCGCCGCCGCCTCTGATGCCGAATACGTTGATTGTGGGCGTGACGCAATCTGGTGAAACGGCTGATACGCTGTCGGCGATCGCTATGGATAAGCAACGCCGTGCCGAAAAAACGCCACAATTTCGTCCTCGTCTGTTGGGAATTACCAACCGAATGCAAAGTTCGCTAGCTCGACTAGTAGACTACACGATTGACATTCAGGCTGGAATTGAAATTGGCGTAGCCGCGACAAAAACTTTTATTGCCCAGTTGGTTGCTTTTTATTGCCTCGCCCTCGATCTGGCGTATCGCCGCCAAACTCTATCAGCGACTCAACTAGAGCAAATCATCGGGCAACTGTGGCAACTCCCAGCCCAGATCGAGTCAATTTTGGAACAGCAAGAGCGACAAATTGAAGAACTCGCCCATGAGTTTACCGAGACGCAAGATTTTATTTTCATCGGACGGGGAATTAATTATCCGATCGCGCTGGAAGGGGCGCTGAAATTGAAGGAAATTAGTTACATTCACGCGGAAGGCTATCCAGCGGGAGAGATGAAACACGGACCGATCGCTTTGTTGGATGCTAAAGTCCCTGTCGTGGCGATCGCTATGCCTGGTAGCGTCTATGAAAAAGTTCTTTCTAACGTACAGGAAGCTAAAGCCCGCGACTCGCGCTTAATTGGCGTTGCTCCCATGCACGACGAACACGCCAAGGAAATATTTGACGATACACTCCCCGTCCCAGTTGTGGATGAAATCCTTTCTCCCATTCTCTCTGTAATTCCATTACAGCTACTTGCCTATCACATTGCTGCAAGGCGTGGCTTGGACGTGGATCAACCCCGTAATTTGGCTAAGTCCGTTACCGTAGAATAAAACTTTGAAAAAAGTCGATTTGTGCAAGATATAAATCGACTTCTGAATTTGTCACTATGAAATTAATTCTCGTTCCAAAGTTTGCTCGATCGCCTGTAAAGATTGCTGATTGACCTGCAAACACTTCCATCCTCTATTTGCAGTGATAGTAAAAATTAAACCTCCCTCTCTCAAAGCACTGAGTACTTGCCGCGCTGTATTTTTGTTAATGGCAACTTTTTGAGCAATAGTTTCTACCGTCATCGGTTCTTCACCGCTACAACAGTCAAGTATTTCTAAAGCTAATTGATAAGGTTGAGCTAAATATGGTCGCACAACCTGTTGAAATGGTTGCGGTAAACAGTGACGAAACCAAAGAATAAATTTTGTTGCTGTTTGAATTTTTTCTACACTTTTTTGATTCACTTGCTCTGGTTATCAGTTATCAGTTATCAGTTATTAGTTATCAGTGAGTATTTACAACTAGACCATCTACAAGCAGCAATGCTTTTGTTGCCCAGAAACCGTTTCAATGGCTAGCCACTGGTCACTGGTCACTGAATTGCTCCCTTTTAGGGACAACTTCATCCCTTAGAGGGATATAAGAATTCTATGACTGATGCGAATATCAGTGTATCTACCGAAGGACGGGTAATTGACTGATTATCTCTCACCCGATTTCAGTAAATGTTCGGTGGACTTTGTAATTTATATTGAATTGACTGCGACAAAAACTGTTTTTTCAGGTAATTTTTTAAACTGTTGAGATCGAACTGGTTGAGGTTAAATATGAGTCTAATTCAAGTCGCCTTGGTTGAAGACCACACTCTTACCCGCTTAGGAATGCGGACTGCTCTAGAACAGACTCAGAAAGTAAAAGTGGTTGGCGATGCTGCTAATGCCCATGATGGGTTACAATTGCTGCAAACGACTAAGCCAGACGTGGCGATCGTTGATGTAGGCTTGCCAGATATGGATGGAATTGAATTAACTCGTAAATTCCGCGAGTTTCAAAGTCAAACGCCAGACTGCAAGACTAGAGTTTTGATCCTGACTTTAAACGATCGCGAAGATACTGTTTTAGCTGCTTTTACGGCTGGAGCAGACTCTTACTGTATGAAAGATACCAGTATAGATCAATTGGTCGAAGCGATAGAAGCGACCTACGGCGGTGAAAACTGGATTGATTCGTCAATTGCCCGGATCGTGTTGAAAGAAGTCCGTCCGGTTGGTGCTAAGCCAACGGTGGCGATCGATGCCATAGAGCCAGAATACACTCAAATGCTGGCAGCGACTCCCCTCACCGATCGCGAACTCGACGTGTTAGCGCTGATTGTGGCGGGGCATAGTAATTATGACATTGCCGATAAACTCTACATTACAGTTGGCACTGTCAAAACTCACGTCCGTAATATTCTCAATAAGTTATGCGTCAACGACCGGACGCAGGCGGCTGTACGCGCCCTCAGAGCTGGGTTGGTAGCATAATTTATCCAGAAATGTTATGACGTGTAGAGACGTTACATGTAACGTCTCTACACGTCATGTCTCTATATGTAATAAGTTTCTTGTTTAAAAGGTCTGAAGCCGCGATTGAGGTAGTTGGGCATGGCGGCTGGGTGGTCTAAAGTGCAGGTATGCAGCCATATATAATTTTCGGTCAAATCCCAAGCTCGTTCGATCGCTACAGTGAGTAGGTGTTTGCCCAATCCCCTGCTCAAAAATTCGTCGAGAATACCAAAATAAGCAATTTCTACCGATTTATCTTCGTGTTGTTTTAATTCAAAAAATCCGGCTGGCGCACTCATAGAATACAGAACCCAAATAGAAATGTTGGGTTGTTTGAGATGATTTTTAATTTGAATATCTGTCCAGTTGAGGCGATCGCACCAATGGTATTTACGTCCAACTTCCGTGTAAAGATAGCGATAAAAGGAAGCCGGACATTCAACGACCTGATGAATTTGCAGGCGATCGCTTTCTATTTTGGCAGGTTTTAATTCGTCTGCCGCTGTCATTTTTAAATAGGTACGGGTGACTTCAATTTCTTTTATCATTGGTCGATGAACGGACTTAAATAATTGTAAACGAGAACCCAGCAAGATATTATAAAAGTTATAAACTATATTACATTTTTTAAATGAATTGTATGGGGCAAGTTATAAAATCCACCGACGTGATATTTTCAAATAGATTTATAGCAGTTTTCAGTCACATGAGGTACACAGATCTGTAGGGGGCGCTTTCTCTGTGCGCCCCCTACAAATGTAATGCATTAGAATTGGAATTACTATATACAGGTATTAAATACGAGTCTTTGACATCGTTGGCAAAAAATAGTGAAAGTCATATCTTGAAAAGTTTTTTCTTTGTCGGTGGCGTGCTGCTAATTCTGTTTGGATATTTTGGTTTAAACTATTCTGGCTTCTGTTTTGCAGAAATGCGTTACCTAAGTAAAGAAGAAAAAATTAGAGCAGTATTCGATTACCTAAATAGCCGAGATACATTACCTCTGGACAATGCCCCAGATCCCAAGCACGTCAAGGATAAAAGCTTTGATGGATATAATCTCGCTCACATCAAGTATAAAAGCTTCGATGAGCATATAGCATTGTATCCAGAATGCTGTTCCGTTAATCCTGGCGGCGGTTATGAAGTTCCTCCTGTAAATTTTCTCGATCGCATTTTTGGATATGATTCGGGCGATGTTGTAGTGATTAATTTTCAAGTACGTTATTTAGATGAAAATGGTTCGCTCAAAACAGTAGAAAATCGCTTTGATAGCTACTTGCAAAACTGTGGTAAACCTCAATGATAATTCCCTCTCTATTAATCGATTAGTCACTAATAAATGTTAACGGATATAGCAATTCTCGATTGCGTGCGTGACATTTGTAGGGGCGCTTTCTCCGTGCGCCCCTACAGATCGTGTGTTTTACCCAATCGAAAACCGCTATAACCGATCATCGTTTCTTGGTCGATTTAGCCGATCGCGATTTTGTGGCTGCACCGTTTTGTGGTGTTTGTCGTTGGTTGGCAGCTTGAGTAAGCAGAGATTCAGCAAAGGCGATCGCATCTTGGGCAGATTTACCACCAGCGAGATTTGCTAGTTCCTCCCGCCGCGTATCAAAATTATCCAGAGCTGCAACTCTCACAACCGTCCTAATTTCTCCCGATCCCGGTACGGGCGGGTTTGTCTGAATTGTTTGTTTGTCCCCAGGCGTGTCTGATAAACCCGCCCCTACGACTCCCGACTCCGGTACGGGCGGGTTTGCCGGGATTGTTTGTTTGTCCCCAGGCGTGTCTGATAAACCCGCCCCTACAATAACTTGCTTATCTACCCGAAAATGACGATCTGCCATTGCTGCAACTAAGGGTTGGTGGGTGACGCACAACACTTGGTGACGTTGGCTGAGGTGGTGAAGTTTATCGGCGATCGCTTGGGCGACTCTTCCCGATACGCCAACATCAATTTCATCAAAGATGAGCGTTCCCGATGCTTCGGCTTGGGAAAAACAGGCTTTGAGGGCGAGTAAAAATCGACTCATTTCACCCCCAGAGGCGATCGCAATTAAGGGTTGTAATGGTTCGCCAGGATTGGGGCTAAACAGAAAAGAAATTTGGTTGTTTCCGGTGGCTGTAGGGACTGTAGAGGCTATTTCTACCTGAAATTGAACTTTTTCCATCGCCAAGGGTTTGAGTTCTGCAAGAATCTGTGCTTCGAGTTTGGCGGCGGCTTGCTGGCGCAGTTGGGTGAGTCGATCGCATTCCTGCAACAGTCGATCCAGATATTTTCGTTCCTGTTGTTCCAAGGCTTCAATCGATTGTTCGCTATCGTTGAGTTCGGCGAGTTCTGTTTGAATTTTTTGGTAGTAGGCGATCGCTTCTGGGAGAGTACCGTATTTGCGGCACACCAGTTTCAATTCGCGAATGCGGGATTCAACGATTTCTAGCCGCTGCGGATCGGATTCTAAACTTTCTCCATAAGCGCCGATCTGCCGTCCTGCTTCCGTGACTGCTGCTAGTGCTTCGCCCACTAAATCGAGGATTGGTTGTAGCTGGATGTCATATTGCACCATATCTGTCAGCGTAGCTTCCGCGTCTGCTAGCAAGTCGGCGCTGGCTTGTCCGTCATTCTCATTTTGATAGAGGACTTGATAGACTTTGTAACTCGACTGTTGTAGTTCTACAACATGGCTGAGGCGTTGGCGTTCCTGTTCCAGTTGTTCTAGTTCGTCTGGTTCGCCCAAACTAGCTGTTTCTAATTCTTTGACTTGATAAGTTAGTAAGTCAATTTGTTGCAACCGCTGGCGATCGGACTGTCGCCGTTTTTCTAAATTAGTTTTAACTTCTTGGTATGCGGTATAGGCAGTTGCGACAACTTCCCGTTGTTGAAAGTGACTTGTACCACCATATAAATCTAGCCATTCTCGTACTTGGGCTGCTTGTCCTACTTGTACGGCTTGCCCTTGGGCAGTAATTTCTACCAAGCGATCGCGTAGTTGTGCCATTTGCTGGCGGTTGACGAGTACCCCATTGACTCGCGATCGGCTGCGGAGGCTATTTTGAGCTACGGTTAACTCGCGACTGCATATTAAGGAATTATCGTCAAGTAGTTCGATTTCTTCTGTAATTAGCCAGTCAGCCAAATCTTTATCCAATCGAAATGTCGCTTCAATCAAGGCGCGATTTGTTCCCGTGCGGATAGCGCGACTATTGACTTTTCCACCCAAAGCTGCATCGATCGCATCCAAAATAATCGATTTACCAGCACCAGTTTCGCCTGTGAGGACATTCAGACCAGTGCCGAATTCCAACTCCAGCTGGTCAATTAAAGCAAAGTTTTCAATCTGGAGGGAGATTAACATGAAGTGCTATATCGTGAGGGCGATCGCATACTTGCCACCTCATGAATTTTAGCCAAGATTGGCAGGGGATTAATAGATCGAGTGGTAATTGGTAGTTGGTAGTTGGTGGTTAAAGGTGGGCTGCTAACTTCTGTTACGATAAGTTGCAAATTACAATACGAGTCGAGGAGTGTTGGACGACCTTTGACAAATCTCATCTGGCACAAGTCAATATTGCACGTTTGCTCTTTTGACTTCTCACTTTTAACTTTTGACTTTAATTTAAATGGAAGTCGCTCAGTTAGTTACTGTCTTAATTATCCTGTTACTGGTTGCGACTGGCGTGGCTTTACTATCTCGTTGGTTGCGAATGCCTTACGTTGCAGGTTTAGTATTAGCTGGTTTAGCTATTACCCAACTTTTACCTCAACGTATTGGTTTAGATGCCTCTCTAGTTTTGAATTTGTTTTTGCCAATTCTCCTGTTTGAGGCAGCTATCAACACTGATATTAGCCGTCTGCGTAACACTGTTAAACCGATTGCTCTCCTAGCAGGACCGGGAGTCGTTATCGCTGCTGGAATTATAGCACTAGTGCTGAAATTCGGACTGGGATTGACTTGGATACCAGCGTTACTAGTTGGAGTGATTTTGGCAAACACGGATACTGTTTCTGTGATTGCCGTCTTCAAAGAAGTGCCAGTACCCTCTCGACTATCCACAATTGTTGAGGGGGAAACTTTATTTAATGATATCCTCACGCTGGTTTTATTTAACTTAGTTTTGAATGTCAATACTACTGGCTCATTCTCAGTTTTGGGTGGATTGCAACAACTTTTTGTGGCGATCGCCGGCAGTATTTTAGTAGGGTTAGGATTGGGCTATTTAAGTACGGGTAGCACGGGTTTGCTAGCTCGATTAGACGATCCACTCAGTAGCATCTTACTAACAGTAGCAGTAGCACTAGGAACCTTTCAAATCGGTCAGGTTTTGGGAGTTTCTGGTGGAGTGGCTGTAGTTGTTGCAGGATTAATTTTCGGCACGATTGGGCTTGCTAGTCATGTATCGGCTTCTAATAAATTAACTTTGTTAAGTTTTTGGGAATGCGCTAGTTTTGCTGTTAACAGCTTCATTTTTCTGCTTATCGGCATAGAAATTGACTTGATAACTCTCTGGCAAACCCTACCTGCCGTATTGCTAGCAGTTTTTGCTTGCCAAGTGGCACGTATTATCTCTGTTTATGGACTGTTAGCTTTAGTGCGTTGGTTCGACCGTCCGGTTCCGTGGCGCTGGCAGCACGTTTTATTTTTCGGTAACATCAAAGGATCGCTGTCAATGGCGCTTGCCCTCAGTTTACCAAGTGCATTGGCAGAGAGATCGCAGTTGATTACTTTGGTATTTGGTACGGTTTTGCTGTCTCTAATTGGGCAAGGTTTGAGTTTACCTTGGTTAGTCAAAAGTTTACATTTGTCCCCTTTATCCACTTCTCGTCAACAGACTGAACAATTACAAGCACAGTTGATGACGGCTAAAGCAGCACAAGATGAATTAGATAATTTGTTGAGGTCAGGAGTATTACCAAAAGCTGTTTATGAAGAGATGCGATCGGCTTATCAGGTAAGAGTAGCAGGGGCAGAAAAAGCCTTGCGAGAAATCTACAATCGCCGCCCAAATGAGTTAGACGCTACTGTAGGTAATCTCACTAAATTCGATGCTATTCGTCGTCGCTTATTATTAGCAGAAAAAGGAGCGCTGAACGATGCAATTCGCAAGCAAATTCTTTCAGAAGAAATTGCGCGATCGCGCTTGCAAAAGCTTGACGAACAACTACTAAGCCTAGAAGACGATTGACAGTTATCAGGGAGAAGTAATACTTTACTTCTAATTTTGTTAGCTGATTGTATTTCGCTATTTATTGTTATCTGATTTTATGACTTTACCTGGACTAATAAAAGAAATGCCTTGATGGTAGCCGCTACCAATCATAACTGCTTCAATAATAGGTTCAGAAATTTCTGTTTGAGCTATCCATTCCACAAGAAATTTAGCTCCCGATCCTCCACTCGTATCGGTTGTATCAATGACAAAATCTGTAGAAGCTAGAGCATCAATTTGAATTGGTTGCTCTAAATATTGCCTGACTAACTTTCCATTTGTATCGTAGTAGCGAACAAAGGTAATGACAATAGGATTTGCCAAATCGGTATTACGAATACTAAGGGTAGCTGCTAAATTAAAAGTCTTTTTCCCATCATCGTGATAGATATGAGAGTAGACAGGAACATAGACAGTTTGACCTGCTACTCTTTTAAAGTTTTCATCTACATTTACTACTTGTTGAGATGAAGTTTTCTGTGGAGAATTAGCTTGTTGTGACGGACTTGGTGACGTACAGGAATATAGAAAAAAAACAGATACAAGTAAGCAAAATAATGGATATATTCTCATGAAAATTAGTTACCGACAACCTTCGATAAAATCGATGACTTGATGTAGCGAACCTGGTTTCGTCACGATTAATACAGTTGAATCCGGTTCTAGTATTGTACTACCATTAGGTATGACTAAATCTTCATGAGGGTGGGCTTGATAACCAATAATTAAAGAGCCTGTGGGAAATCTTCGATCCTGAGCAATTTCGGCAACGCTACGACCGACAACGTAGCAATTATTAGGAAGCGCGAGTTTCAATACTTCAATTTGTCCCTGCTCGAAATGCATCATCGATTCCACTTGTGGATACTCGATCGCATTTACCATTGTAGAGACTGCCAGCTCTACAGTACTAATAATATGATTAGCTCCAGCAAGACGTAGCGGTTCGGCAAAATCGCGGTGACGCATCCGCGCCAAAATATGAGAGACTCCGTAGTGCTTGGCAAGAGTGACCATTGCTAAATTTAAAGCATCCTGACGGAGGACAGCAGCCACAGAGTCAGCTTTGCGAATCCCTGCTTCTAACAACACTTCTGTATTGACTGCACTCCCTTCAAAAGCCATCACCCCCACTTGTTCGCGGGCATAACGACAGGCATTAGGATCGCAATCAATAATTGCAACCGTATGCCCTAACTCTACAAGCTTTTGTGCCAAATTTAGCCCAACTAAGCCCGCGCCGCCAATAAGTATATACATTGCTATACCAAGCTAGCTTTAATTTACAGGCTAGCAGAAATGTTGTATGCCATTAGTCATTCGTTATTTTTGATTGTCAGAGCAAATGTCACGCAAAAACGCTAAGGCGCTAAGAGTACTTTTGCGTCTTTGCGTCTTTGCGCGATCGAAAATAAAGATGGGTAAGAACGGGTATCCTCAACAGCCAACCACCGATAGAATCTCCAAAACTTGCCCGTCATCAGTAGGATTACTTTACTGAACTAAAAAGCGATAATGATGACGTTGGTGCAGTGCGATCGCTATCGGAGTGATAGCAAATTTCTATCTTAAGTCCGGTAGCCTTCGGGTATTGCGACAACTTTTTAGGTAACAAATTGTTACAATAGTTAGCAAACTCACGCCCAAGCGTCACCAAATTCATGAATGTGAAGCAGGTTTCCCCAAATCCTCAGCAGTTGGACAGCCAAACAGGGAACAGTTACGTAGAAGTAACGACAGATAGCCCCGTGACTAGCACAGATGTTGTGCCAAGACACGCTACAGAAATTGGACACAGCTCGATCGAGCCGGAATTTGCATTAAGATACGAACCGGAAGCGATCGCTGCATATTACAGTCGTCGTCCTTTTCAGGTTATTGGGAGAATTTTTGCGGTTCTGCTGCCCTGTTTTTCCTTTGCTTTTGGTTTGTGGTGGGATAAGCAATGGGGACGCAGCTTAAAAATGCAGCAGCGTAGGGCAGTTCAGTTAAGAGAATTGTTGACGCAACTTGGTCCAGCTTATATCAAAATCGGTCAAGCTCTTTCTACTCGCCCCGATTTAGTTCCACCTGGATATTTAGAGGAACTAACACAACTGCAAGATCAGCTACCACCTTTTGATAATGCGATCGCCTACCGTTTTATTCAAGAGGAATTGGGGCAAACTCCCGAAGAAATTTATGCCGAACTGTCTGCCAATCCGATTGCTGCTGCTTCTTTAGGGCAAGTGTATAAGGGTAAGCTAAAGACTGGGGAAGATGTGGCGGTGAAGGTACAGCGCCCAGACTTACGCGATCGCATTACTATTGACTTATATATCATTCGTCGTCTGGCAGCTTGGGCAAACAAAACTTTTAAGCGCATCCGCAGTAACTTAGTCGATATTCTCGACGAGTTTGGATATCGCATTTTTGAAGAAATGGACTACGTTCAGGAGGGCGAAAACGCCGAACGTTTTACCGAATACTACGGATATTTACCAGATATTTACGTCCCCAAAATCTATTGGCAATACACCCAGCGCCGAGTCTTGACGATGGAGTGGATTACCGGAACGAAGCTGACGCAGGTAGAAGCGATTCGCGCCCAAGGAATAGATGCCCAACACATCATTGAAGTTGGGGTGCAGTGTTCGCTGCGTCAGCTATTGGAAAATGGATTTTTCCACGCCGATCCTCACCCAGGGAATTTACTTGCCACGCCCGATGGGAAGTTGGCATATTTAGACTTTGGCATGATGAGCGAGATCAAGCCAGCCCAAAGGTACGGATTGATTGAAGCGATCGTCCACTTGGTAAATCGTGATTTTGACTCTTTAGCACAGGACTATGTGAAACTGGAGTTTTTGACTCCAGATACAGATTTAACACCCATCGTCCCTGCTTTTGCTAAGGTATTTAACGCCGCCTTGGGTGCTAGCGTATCGGAATTAAATATTAAAAGTATTACTGACGAACTGTCGAATTTAATGTATGAATATCCTTTCCGCGTCCCAGCATATTACGCTTTGATCATTCGCTCTCTGGTGACGTTAGAAGGAATTGCCATTCGGATCGAACCTGATTTTAAAGTTCTCAGTGCCGCTTATCCTTACGTTGCAAAGCGTTTGTTGATCGATCCCGCGCCAGAGTTGCGCGCATCATTAAAAGATTTGCTGTTTAAAGAAGGGACGTTCCGCTGGAATCGCTTAGAAAACTTGTTACGCAATGCCCGTGGCAATCAGGACTATGACTTTAATATTGTCTTGAATCAAATGATTGATTTTCTCTCATCCGAACGCGGGGCTTTTATTCGCGATCGCCTGGTAGATGAGATCGTTAAGAGTGTAGATGCTGTGAGTCGAAATACCTTACACGCCGTCACATCCAGGCTGCGAGATACATTCGATCGCGTTCCATTGGGAAATCGTTTGGCAATGGCAATTCATGAAACTCCAGGTGCTTCTTCCGAGCAACAGCAAACTTTGGAGCATATTAAGCGTATTTGGGGAATTTTACAAGAAACTCGTGGTTTCGACCCCGCACAATTAATTCCGCAATTAACACAGGTGTTGACAAAACCAGAGACTCAAAGAATCGGGCAGCAACTCGCCAGTCAGTTAACGCAAAAGGCGATCGCCCGTTTGTTGCGGGAATTATTAATTACACCAGAAGATAATTACAGCAACGGTTATAAACCAGATGCACGCGATCGGCTAGTGTTACCACCCGCAAAGGTTTAAAAGGGTAATTGGTAATGGGTAATGGGTAATGGGTAATGGGTAATTGGTAATTGCAATCACCCGTTAGTATTAGGGTGGGCAACCCTAATCTGAAAATGAAAGCGCGCTCTCTAATTGCAAGGAGAATCTATGTATTTTGGTGGCAAAGTTGAGAATGTAGAAATTTATCAGAATCAAGAAAGACCAGGCTTTACAGAACCATTTCATAAAGTAAAATTTACCTTACAGTCGAACGGAATAGAGCCTGTTATTGTGAATGTTTGGGTGCATCCAAATTATCCAGACAGCGAGATCCTAAAAGTTGCCAAAACATTTTTACATAGACGATTACTCGATCTCGTAGAACTCGCAAATCAAGATATTTACCAACCAGAAGAGGTAGATGCTCTCTGGCAGACTGTAAAACCTCACTAGGCAATTTTAACTTTTAACACTTTCCCAACTACCTATTACCCATTACCATTTAGCCAGTTTCATCTTCCTCTTGTTCTCGCCTCACATTCGTTTCCAAAGCCTGAATTTGTTCTCGTCTAGCTTCCACTTCTAACGCCCGTCGAGATAACTCTTGCGTCTGTAAAGTTAGGGTTTGTCGCCATTTTTCTGCCCGTTCCATTTCTTGTTGCAAAAATAATGGAGTAATGCCACTAGTGAGATAGGTTTGGACTAATTCCATCACCCAATCCGTAGCATTGTGAAGGCTGTAAACTTGGCAGCAATCAGGCGAGAGTTCTGCTAATACCAACAAACCCTCAGCCAGGGTAAAAGGACAGCGATCGCCAATCGTAGTTTCCACATCGAGAATAGCGCTGCGATCGCTTACCAATATCCAAGTATGCTCTGCTTCCTGACTTGCCAGCAATTTTAAGCCTAACTTACCAGAGATACCGTACTTGATAATTTGAGCGAGGTAGAACATCGTGAGTGGTGAGTGGTGAGTGAAGAAAGGGTGTGGGGTGTGGGGTGTGGGGTGTGGGATGTTGGTGGTTGGTAGTTGGTAATTGGTAGTTGCTCCTTGTCTCCCTTGTCCCCCTTGTCCTCCTTGTCCCCCTTGTCTCTATTTCAACAAACGCAATCGGGCTTGGAGAATTTCAATCTGTTTTTCTGCTTCGGCTAAAGCATCCTTAGCGCCTTGGACGACATCAGCAGGGGCTTTATCAACAAAGGTAGGGTTAGATAGTCGCGCCGAGAGAGATTTGGCTTCAGCTTGGGCTTTACTAAGGCTTTTTTCTAGCTTAGCTTTGAGTACGGCGACATCAACAACTCCCGCCAAAGGAATTAGGACTTGTACCGTACCGACAACATCGGCGATCGCAGGTTCTAATGCTGTTTCTAAAGCTGAAGTTATCGTCAGTGACTCGACTTTGGCAAGGTCTTGAATATACAATTCACTACTTGTCAAAATTTGGCGTTCGCGATCGCTTTCACTTTGCATTACCGCTTTTACCTTTACCCCTGGCTTAATTCCTGCTTCCGCCCGTAGGTTGCGCAGGGTACGAATTGCCTCAATTAACAATTCAAATTGCTGCTCTAATTCTGAGTCAATTAGAGTCGCATCTGATTCTGGATATGGTTGTACGGATATACTCTGCCCCTCTTCTGATTGCGTCAGCGTGTGCCAAATTTCCTCAGTAATATGAGGCATAAAGGGATGCAGGAGTTTGAGTATACCTTCTAAAACGTAGGCAAGAGTTTGTTGTGCTACCAGCCGCGACGCTGCGCCCTCGGCATCTTTCTGAAATAGCCGCGATTTGACTAATTCGATATACCAGTCGCAGAAATCGCCCCAGATGAATTCATATAAACCTTTTGCCGCTTCTCCCAATCCGTAATTATCAATGTAATCTGTAGATTGTTTGACCACCTGGTGGTAGCGAGAGAGAATCCAGCGATCGGACAATTGTAGAGACGTTGCGTGCAACGCCTCTACACCTAATTGTTGCGGGGTTTTGCCATCCAAATTCATCATTACAAATCGGGCGGCGTTCCACAATTTATTGGCAAAGTTGCGGGAAGCTTCCACAGAAGCCGATTCATCTTTTTGACGATTGTAATCCAACCGAATATCTTGTCCCGCGCCGACAACTTCTTTCACCAAGGTGTAGCGTAAGGCATCTGTCCCATATTTATCCATTAGTAACAGCGGATCGATCCCATTTCCCGCTGACTTGGACATTTTCTTACCATTTTCATCCAATACCAACCCGTGGATGTAAACATCCTTGAACGGCATCTGTCCGGTAAAATGCCCCCCTAGCATGGTCATTCTTGCCACCCAAAAGAAGATAATGTCAAATCCCGTGACTAGGGTAGCGGTAGGATAGTAAAATTCTAAGTCCTCAGTGCGATCGGGCCAGCCTAAAGTAGAAAAGGGCCATAATCCCGAAGAAAACCACGTATCTAATACGTCTGGGTCTTGTTCCAGCTTGACATCCGCGCCAAACTGTGCGTTAGCTTTTTCCCGTGCTTCTGCTTCGCTTCGTGCGACAACGAACGGCGTATTGTCAGTAATTTCTCCACCTGTCTCGCTGACAGCATACCAAGCCGGAATTTGATGCCCCCACCATAGTTGACGCGAAATACACCAATCTCTGAGTTTAACTAGCCAGTCGCGATAAACCTTCGTCCAACGTTGGGGAACGAACTGAGGCGAATTTTGCTCGTCTAGAAATGATAGAGTGCGATCGGCTAAAGGACGAATTTTGACGAACCACTGAGTTGAAAGTAGGGGTTCAATCGGAACCTTACCGCGATCGCTATACGGTACAGCATGTTTGTATTCTTCTACTTTGACGAGAAATCCATCGGCTTCTAACCGTTTGACGACATTTTTACGGGCAACAAATCGATCTTGTCCTTGAAAATCTCCCGCATTTTCATTCAGCGTACCGTCTTTATTCATAATATTAATAAACGGCAGATCGTGACGCTGACCCATCTCAAAATCGTTCGGGTCGTGGGCGGGAGTCACTTTAACGCAACCCGTTCCAAATTCAGGATCGACAAATTCATCGCCAATTACCGGAATTTCTCGCTGCATAATTGGTAAAGTTAGGGTTTTACCAATTAAATGTTTGTAGCGATCGTCATTTGGATTTACCGCGACAGCCGTATCGCCTAACATTGTCTCCGGTCGCGTTGTTGCTAATTCTACAGATCCAGATCCATCAGTTAATGGATAGCGGAAGTGCCATAAATGCCCGTTGACTTCTTTATTTTCTACTTCTAAATCGGATACTGCTGACTGAGTGGCGGGACACCAGTTTACTAAATATTTGCTGCGATAAATTAGTCCTTCTTCGTGAAATCGGACAAACTCTTCTATAACTGCTTTGTTTAAGCCTTCATCCATCGTGAAGCGTTCCCGCGACCAATCTACGGAAACTCCCAAGCGGCGCAGTTGACCGACAATTGTACCCTTAGATGAGTCTTTCCACTGCCAAGCGCGTTCGAGAAATTTCTCCCGTCCGAGTTCGTAGCGGGTTTTGCCTTCTGCTTGCAGTTGCTTTTCCAAAATTGTGTGAACTGCAATACTGGCGTGGTCGGTTCCAGGGAGATATAGGGCATTGTATCCCTTCATGCGATGGTAGCGGATCAGGGAATCTATCAGCGTGTTATCGAAGGCGTGACCCATGTGGAGGCTACCAGTCACGTTTGGAGGAGGAATGACGATGCAGTAGGGTTCCCCGCCGCGCTGGGGGTCTGCTTTATACACTTGGTTGTCTTCCCAAAACTTTTGCCACTTGGCTTCAGTGGTGAAGGGGTCGTAGAGGCTAGGCAGGTTAGGAATGGTTGCTGTCATGTCGGGAAGACGGAATGCAGTGAATTATTTAATATTTTGCCATAGCGCAAGGTGGAGGTAGAACAAGTACTGTGATTCGTCATTCGTCATTCGTCTTTGGTGAATACAGCTGATTCTTAGCCTTTCTAAATTTTAATGTCTGCGAGGAGAACGATCGCTCTAATTATCTATTGCTATCGATCTCTAACATCCTTGAGTCACAAATTGAGCTACTGGTTCTAATAATTTATTCTCTTTTGCAGGTGAAGATAAAAATAATGTGAGACTGGAGACATTAGCATGACTTGCCGACTCGATAAGTAAGTCGAGTTTTCCATCCCTATCTAAATCGCCTGCCCAAAAAACTGAGGGAGGTTTGCGATCGCTGGGTAGTTCGTTATTACTATAATGATGTTGAAATTCTTGTAAATTTTGACTAATAGAAGAATTATCAGAAACCGAAAAAATATATTTCCTAGTTTTAGTGTTACTCTGACGTTCAAATGAAAATTCTTTATTTTCGAGATTTTGTTTATCTTCAATTGCTATCTGATAGTCACTATCTATTGCGCTATTCAAACTCAGATTGAGAACTTTGTTAGGAGTCAAATACTGCTGCTCTGAAAACACAGTTTTAACTATCCCTGGCTTGAGATAAGCTGCACCTTTAACTAAAAAAATAGGTTGACTTTTTTGGTTGGTGATAACTTTTTTTCCAGTTTTTTTCGTTTCATCTAAGTCGATAACGTAATCGCGAACGGTATTCACCATAATCTTTGTTGGTAATAACTCAAAACCTTTTGGTGTAGCAAACAGTCCCAGCCATTGTTCTCCCGATTTTGCTTGAACTTCATTTCCATGAAATTCACCTATTGTTTGTAGTTTCAGTGGATACGATTTAGGATAGGTAGTTTTTAGCAATGAAGTAGATGTCTGTTGCTGGGAAGACTGGCTAGAGATCGATACATCAGGTTTGCGATCGCTACACGATCCTAAAAACACTAGGCAAAATATTGCTATCGTTCTAACTGCCTTATAGCTCAATCGCTCTCTTTGTCTGTTTGGCATAATTTTTAACATAGTAATTCTTTACTAAAAATTTAGGAACAAGACTAAAGGCGGATACTTAGTAACTTAAAGCAAGAGCGATCGCCTACAACTACCATATATTACCTGCCGCGATCGCACTGACTCAAAATTACACTTGTTTGTATAAACTAACACTCTAAACCGAGGAGTGATATCTATTTTGTAAAATCATGTCAATTTTTTAATTGACTAATCAATCAATGTTATTCTGAAAATAGAGTTTCAATATTTTGACTTTTGACTTTTAACTTTTGACTTACTTAGGACGGAACAATGCCCCCACGCGACGATCGCGATTTTGAGGATAAGCGACAGCAAATTATTGATGGTGCTTTACAAGTTTTTGCTAGCAAAGGCTTTGAGAAAGCAACTAATAAAGATATTGCTGCTGCATCCGGTATTGGTTCCCCTGGGTTGATTTATCACTATTTCAAGGATAAAAGCGATCTGTTTGAGCAAGTTATCGAACAACGTTTACCTTTACTGCAACTACTGAGCCATAGCGATGAGTTAATGACCAAACCAATAGAGGATGTGTTAACTCTGTTCGGTCATGCTTTTCTCAGAATGGCTGAAAATCCTACATCGCTGGCTCTATTCAAACTCATCATGGGAGAAGCAATTCGGCAGCCGCACGTTGCAGAAATAGTAAATCGAATTGGTCCTAGTCGTTCGGTGGCTTTCTTGTCTGGTTATTTAGAACAACAGATGGCTGCTGGCGTACTCAAACCGATGAATCCAAACGCAGCAGCACGCTGTTTCGCTGGTTCTTTTGTGGCATATTTACTAACGCGGGAGGTCTTCATGCAACCCGACGCACAGCAGCTTAGTGCAGAAGTGATGGTAGAAACTGCGGTCAAAGTTTTCTTACAAGGGACATTAGTTGTTCCCATCGATGAGTAGGGATACGGGGTAGGAATAATTCACGCAATTCAGCTTTAGGACATTTTTTCGGGTCTTTTTGATTAACCAATCAATCAAAAACAAGTCCAATGATTTTGAAAATTTTAAGGAGTTTTTGAGATGACGAACGATATAACTCCCACATCGCCAACTGATGCTGTATCCCCGCAGCATGACATTTTAGACCGACAAACGACAACCTGCTGTATTGTGGGCAGTGGTCCGGCAGGAGCAGTATTGGCGCTGCTGTTGACCCGTCAAGGTATACCTGTGATGCTGCTGGAAGCACACAAAGATTTCGATCGCGACTTTCGGGGTGATACCATTCACCCGTCTGTGATGGAGATCTTGGCAGAATTAGGCTTAGCAGATCGCTTGCTTGAGCTGCGCCACACCAAACTACGCCAGCTGAGTATTCGCACAGATGGGAAAACTTTCCCAATAGCTGATTTCAGTCACTTGAAAACACGCTATCAATACATCACGGTGATGCCCCAAGTAAAATTTTTGGAATTTATCACCGAGGAGGCAAAACAGTATCCCAACTTTCAACTCGTGTTGGGCGCAAACGTACAAGAATTAATTGTGGCAGATGGAGGAGTCCGAGGCGTGCGCTATCGCGGACATGGCGGTTGGCATGAAGTCAGGGCGCAGCTTACAGTTGGTGCAGATGGTCGTCATTCCCGCCTACGTCAACTAGCTGGATTTCAGCCAATTGAGACCTCGCCACCTATGGACGTGCTGTGGTTTCGTCTTCCGCGCCGACCGGATGAACCAGAAGGGTTGAATGGTCGTATCGGTAGCGGTCATATTTTAGTAACGATCGATCGCGATGATTCCTGGCAGATTGCCTATGTCATTCCTAAAGGTGGCTACCAAGATTTGCGGGCGGCGGGATTGGAGGCGTTGAGAAAGTCTATTGTTGAGGTAGTGCCGGAATTTAGCGATCGCGTGGAATTACTCAAAGAGTGGTCGCAAGTAGCATTTCTCTCGGTTGAGTCGAACCGCCTACCGCAATGGTATAGTTCTGGCTTACTATTAATTGGTGACGCTGCTCATGTCATGTCACCCGTTGGTGGAGTAGGGATCAACTATGCGATTCAAGATGCCGTAGTCGCGGCAAACCTGCTGAGCGAACCACTAAGAACTGGTAGATTGCAGCTACAGGACTTAGCCAAAGTTCAGCGTCGTCGTGAGTTACCCACGCGATGTATCCAAGTGTTTCAGTCTTTAATCCAAAAGCAAATTCTTGCTAAAGCCCTCAATCCAGGGCAAAAGTTCCAAGTGCCAAGTTTGTTACGGCTGTCTATTCTACGTGACTTGCTAGCGCGGTTCATTGCCTTTGGGTTAGTACCCGTGCATGTAAAAACTTAACTTTTCTTATTCTTGCCCTAGAGCTAGCGCAGATTGAGTAATTTTTCAATCTTTACCACTATATGTAAATCGCGTATAGTCTTAATCTATTGCCTTGAACATCCAGGGCTTTTTCTTCAGCAAAACCTTTTTTTATCACGACTCTACTATGGTGCGAGAGCTACAGCGCTTAACCCAAACCACCCAGTTTCCCGAAACTGCCCCAGCTGCAAATCCAGTCTTCTTCAGAACGTATAGTCGGCGGATAGGAGGTGGGCGCGAGACTTGGGAACAAGTATGCGATCGCACCCTGCGCGGGCTAGTGGAATTGGGTAAACTCACCCCAGCAGAAGCCGCTATTCTCGAAAAAATGCAAAAGGAGATGAAATCTCTCCCAAGCGGACGCTGGCTGTGGGTAGGAGGTACGGAATGGATTTCTCGCCCAGAAAACTTTTCTGGCGCTTATAACTGTACTTCTACCAACGTGGTAGACTGGCGGGCTTTTGGCTTGATGATGGACTTGGCAATGATGGGCTGCGGTACGGGTGCAATCCTCGAACCCCAGTACATTAACCAATTGCCTGTAATTCGCAACCGCCTCCACGTCACTGTAGAAGGAGAAATTGGCACAAATCCCGCTTCAGAACGGAGAGAAGAGACAGAAGTACAAATCGAAGGGAATATCGTCAATATTCTTGTGGGTGATAGCCGTCGAGGTTGGGTTAAGTCCTATCAAACTTTGTTAGAACTATCAACTAACGATGCCTTTTCGGGTATCGTACATGTTAGCGTCAATTTAAGTAACATCCGTCCCGCAGGGGAAATTTTAAAAGGCTTTGGCGGCGTTGCTAACCCGATTAAATTGCCAGAATTGTATCAACGCTGTGCGGCAATTTTAAATAAAGCTGTAGGCAGAAAACTGAATTCAGTTGAGTGTTGTTTATTAATAGATGAAGCTGCTGTTGTAGTTGTCGCAGGCAATGTTCGCCGCTGTTTACCTGAAGATGCTTTAGTACATACATCAAAAGGACTTATACCAATTCGAGATATCCAAATTGGAGATTTGGTACAAACTCCACTTGGTTTTCGACATGTGATTGATAAATTTGACCAAGGCGTTCAAGAAGTCTACGAAATTGAGACAAATGGTACTTTTCCCCGCGCTACTTTAAATCATCGTATTGCCGTTTTAGCTGATGCTAAAGGTAAGATTAATTGGCAGCGAATTGGAGATTTAGTAGAAGGCGATCGCCTCATGCACAATGCTCAGGTTCTTCCTGGTACTGTGACTCAATTGCCACGAGATTTTACTACAAAACGACCGATTCAAAGTAGAAATGCTAGCCCAATTAGTATCCCCGAATTAACTCCTGACGTGGCATGGCTAATTGGTCTGACTCATGGTGATGGATATGTTAGTTTAGGTAGAAATAAGCATGGAAAACCTTATGGAGCAATTTCTTGGGCTTGTAGCAGCTTAGATGAAAAACTCGCTGCCAAAATTCACGATAAGATCGATCGCGCTCTAGCTTTATTTGGACTTAAGGTAACGCATGTACTGCTCTCAAATGAAAATACACTGCGATCGCGTGTCACTTCTATTCGCTTAGCTGAATATTTCCATAAATACATCAAACAACCGAATAAAGCGATAGAAATTCCTGATTTTATTTTGCAAGGTTCGGTTGACATCAGAGCTGCTTATCTAGCAGGTTTAATGGATAGTGATGGTGCAATTAATAATAGACCACCTCATTTAGTGACAACAGTTTATCGCTCATTTGCTAGACAAGTAGCTGCTGTTCTTTCCAGTTTGGGAATTGCTGGAAGAGTAAAGCTAACTCGTCCGCAAATAGAAAATTGGCAAGTAAAATACAATGTCACAATACCTGCTTTAAAAAATCAATATAATGCCTTAATTGCACTGCATTCAGTCAAAGGTGAATTACGCCAAGGACTGAAGATGTATGGATTTACTATACCTGGTTCGCTAATGCGTGAGGTATATAGCTATAGTGAGATGCGAGGCATGGGATTTCAAGGTTCTCGCGATGTGGATGCTAATTACGAACGCTACGTTGCTGAATCAGATATTTGTCTCGATATTCCAGTTACAGTAAATGCTTTGGGAAGCTACGACTGCGTGCAAACCTACGATATCGAAGTAGAAGAAGCTCACTGTTTTTATTGTGATGGCTACCTAACTCACAATAGTGCAGGGATGCGCCAAGGTACTAGCAATGATGAATTATTTGCTAATGCTAAAAATAACCTTTGGCAACAAGATGAAAATGGTAATTGGCGGATCGATCCCGAACGCGATGCGTTGAGAATGGCAAATCATACCCGCGTATTTCATCAAAAACCAACTTTAGAAGAATGTATTAACGCCGTTCGCAGTCAATATTATTCTGGTGAAGGAGCGATTCAATATGCGCCAGAAGCAATCGCCCGTAGTAATGCAGATATTTTGACTAGCCAAGAGCTAAAACAAGAATTTATCAAAACATACACAAACTCAAAAGAACAAGCTCAAAATTGGTTGCGCGATCGCCATCCTGAAATAATAGCTTCAGAGCTAGAACATAGGCTTTCAAGATATGGTTTGAATCCATGCGGCGAGATCCACGGTGTTAATTTCCACTGCAACTTATCGGAGGTTCATTTAAATCAAATTGACCCTAAGAATGACCAAGAACAAGAAGAAGCTTTTACCGCAGGAGCCTTATCTGTCGCTTCTTTGTTGAATCACAAATTTCTCGAACCCCGCTATCAATTCAGTCGGGAATTAGACCCAATTGTGGGTGTTTCTTTCACGGGACTATTCGATTTCTTCGTCCGCGCTTTTGGCGTAGATTGGTTGCGGTGGTGGGAACAAGGAAGACCAGAAGAATTCGGAATTCGGAATTCGGAATTCGGAATTGAGAATATGGCGGAATATTTTAGAAATAAGGAACGGGAGTATCTCAATCGATGGCGGGATATTGTGTTTCGCGTTGTGTGGGAATATTGCGATCGCCATCACATTAAACGCCCTAATCGTTGTACCACAGTCCAACCTAGCGGGACTAAATCTTTACTGACTGGCGCGTCTCCTGGCTGGCATCCCCCTAAAGCCCAACGTTTTATTCGTCGGATTACCTTCCGCAAAAACGATCCAGTGGCACTAGCTTGCATTGATTATGGTTATGCTGTCATTCCTTCCCAATCGGACAAAGACGAAAATGGCAATTTGTTGAACGATCCCTTCGATCCTCGTTGTATGGAGTGGTTGGTAGAAATTCCTGTCGCCGTGCCTTGGGCAGATTTACCTGGTGCTGATGAAATTGAAATTAGCAAATTTAGCGCTCCAGCCCAGATGGATTTCTACATGCAAGTGCAGAAATACTATGTCACTCATAATACGTCCGCAACAATTGAGTTACGAGAAAACGAGGTAGAAGCATTAGGGACGCGGATTTATGAAGCCATTCAAAACGATGAAGGCTATATTAGTGCTGCCTTACTAGCTAGATTTGACGACTTACAAACTTTTCCCCGCTTGCCATTTGAACCGATAACCAAGGCTAAGTACGAAGAATTAATGCAACAAGTGCATTCCCGACGGCAAGTGCATGATTTTTATACTGCCCTCAGCCGCTATGATGCTCAAGAGTTAGATGAAGCAGGTCCAGCAGGGTGCGATTCAGATAAATGCCTCTTTCCTCAAGTAGAAGGTAAGTAGGGATTGGTAATTGGTAGTTGGTAGTTGATGGTTAACGGTAAACGCTGCGCTACACTACTCCTGCAGAGAAGCAAGCTACGTGAAGACAGTTGACAGTGAAGAAAGGGTGTAGAGTGTGGGGTGTAGGAAAATTTTGAATTTTGAATTTTCTTTCTCCCCCAACTCCACGACTCTCCCTCAGCTCTCTCAGCTCTCTTCTCCCCGACTCCCAATTCTATAAAGAGCTAGAATTTCAAACAGTACAGATGCAGCCACGCATAGAGGAAATTCAAATATGTTTGTAGACGAACTAGCACCTATTTTTAAGGAATTGGTACAGCACCCAGTTTCTTTTTTAGGAGGATTTGTCTCTGGGGTACTGCGCCTCAGCCTAGCTGACGATCCAGTCAAAAGTTGGCTCGATCGCCAGTCTGATTCTTCCAGCTACAATTCTTCCACATCTGGCGATCGCAACGGCAAAACTAGCGGTCCCCAAAGCATTTCTATCGACTAGAGGTAGAGAGTTACGTAGAGGCGCGATCTTTCGCGTCTCTACAGTAGACCTCCTGCGTGAATACTTGAATTGTCATCCACACGCGAAGCGAAACATCTGGGAGATTCTTCACTACACTGCGTTGCGTACCCTTCGGGAAGGCTTCGCCAACAGAATGACATCCATGATTTTTTGATTCATGCAGGAGGTCTAGTGGTGATTGTTAACTGTTAACAGTTAACAGATTAAATGATAACTATCAGAAATTTTTTAGGCAGTATTTGTAATACAGAAGACCTTTGATAAACAAACCATACGATATGATATGCGTAAGTGTGAGTTCAGTCCTGTAACTGGTTAAATTTGAGAAGCTGCTACCGACTGGGGTTGTCTATCTTGAAAGCTAGATTACTGATAAATTTGAAATCTGGTGTTTGCCGAAACTGCAAATTTTTAGGTTCGATTTCCCGACTGAACTTGACTCTCTGTTCAGACTTACGCGACCGATTATGACTATCTACGTTGGAAACCTTTCTTACCGCGCTACGGAAGAAGACCTGAGAACTGTATTCGCAGAGTATGGCGCGATCAAGCGCATTGTCCTACCGATGGATCGGGAAACTGGCAGAATGCGCGGATTTGCTTTCGTTGACATGGACGAGGATGCCCAAGAAGAATCAGCGATTGCTGAATTAGATGGTGCAGAATGGATGGGAAGACAGCTGCGAGTCAATAAAGCTAAACCCCGCGAAGAAAATGGCGGTGGCGGCGGTGGATATCGGCGTAACGGAGCCGGAGTGAGGGCAAGATTTGGTCAGGAGTAGTGACAATCACCCCGCTCTGTAGGAAACTACTCGGAACAAGATTAATAGTTTAAATCTGAATTTGGGTCAACCCTTTCACTGACCAGTTAAGTATCTGACACTGATAATTGCTGGTCGGTGCTTTGTCGATCGCAATTGGCTCGATCTAATTCTTGTCATCAGTTCAACGCATGTTGTCAATCGCTCTTGGCAAGAACTAGACTGATGGCTTGACGGCATTGTTTGAGAATAAGACTCTAAAGATCGAGCTGCGATCGCAGTATTTCGTAATCGCTCAGCAACACGATTGTGGCGATCGCGCATGGCAAGGTGCAGTGATTTCTATAGTTTATCTAAAGTCAGATTCCACTATTAGATTCAGTTCCTAAGATAGTAGTGCAGGGTGCTGCCTTATTGGTAAATCTTGCAACATGCCCTCATCTACAGAGAGAGCGATCGTTATGGCTGAAGCTGTCCAACACTCAATAGATTACGAATCTGCACTCGGTCGGGATTGTACAACACTGTCTCGACACGTCCTACAACAGTTGCAAAGTTTTTCTGCTGATGCCCAAGATCTGAGCGCCTTAATGAGTCGCATTGCCCTCGCTGGCAAGTTAATCTCGCGTCACCTCAGTCGTGCGGGATTGATGGAAGGCGTACTGGGATTTACCGGAGACGTGAACGTACAGGGGGAATCAGTCAAAAAGTTGGATGTCTACGCCAACGATGTCTTTATCTCGGTTTTCAAGCAGAGTGGTTTAGTCTGTCGCTTGGCTTCCGAAGAAATGGAAAAGCCATATTACATTCCTGAAAACTGTCCGATTGGTCGTTATACCTTGCTTTACGACCCAATCGATGGTTCATCCAATACAGATATTAATATGAGTCTGGGATCGATCTTCGCCATCCGACAGCAGGAAGGCAACGATCTAGATGGAGAGGCAAAAGACTTACTGCAATTGGGAAGCAAACAAATTGCGGCAGGATATATCCTCTACGGTCCTAGCACCATCTTGGTGTATTCCATCGGCAAGGGCGTACATTCTTTTACCCTCGATCCCAGCCTCGGAGAATTCATACTTTCAGAAGAAAATATTCAACTGCCGCAACACGGTTCGGTCTACAGCGTCAACGAAGGCAACTTCTGGCAATGGGACGAATCGATCCGAGAATACATTCGTTACGTCCACCGCACAGAAGGCTATACCGCACGCTACAGTGGAGCTATGGTAGGTGACATTCATCGGATTTTAGTGCAAGGTGGCGTGTTCCTTTACCCTGGCACGGTGAAAAAACCAGAAGGTAAAATTCGCCTACTGTATGAATCTGCTCCCTTAGCATTTTTGGTCGAGCAAGCAGGAGGCAGAGCAATTACGGGAACCCAAGACATCATGGATGTCGTGCCAGAAAAACTGCATCAACGCACTCCGTTGATTATTGGTAGTAAAGATGACGTGGCATTAGTTGAGTCCTTTATTCAGCGACACGCCCAAGCCCAAGAGGAAAAGAATATTCGGGCGCAGGCACGCATACCACAATGAGAGGGATGAGGAGTTAGGGGCTAGGGGTTAGGGAAAGGACAAGGAAGACAAGGGAGACAAGGAGACATTCCAGCCACCCATCACCCGCTCTCTTATCTCTCGCTCCTCGCTCCTCGCTCCCCATCTAGCAAACCAATGAAGAGTTGAGAAATACAAATATTATGGCAACAAATCATTTACTAGAGATCAAAGAATACGGTCAAAGCATTTGGATGGATAATTTGACCCGTGACTTAGTTCAGTCTGGAGAGCTGAAGAATTTAGTTGAGAATCAAGGTATTTGCGGGATCACCTCTAACCCAGCGATTTTTGAAAAAGCGATCGCGGGTAATGCGATCTACGATGCTGACATCGAAGCAGGGATTCGGGCGGGGTTGCCAACTTACAAAATTTATGAATCCCTAGTCTTTAAAGATATCCGCGATGCTTGCGATATCTTGCGTCCTGTATATGACGCTTCCGGCGGACTAGATGGATATGTCAGCATTGAAGTTCCTCCCACGATCGCCCACGATACCCAGGCGACAATTAATGAAGCCCGTCGTTACTATCAAGAGATCGGGCGGGATAACGTAATGATTAAGATTCCTGGGACTGATGCAGGTTTACCAGCGGTAGAACAGGTCATTTCTGAGGGGATTAATGTCAACGTAACGCTGTTGTTCTCAGTTCAAAGTTACATCGAAACAGCCTGGGCATATATTCGCGGTTTAGAAAAACGCGCGGCAGAAGGAAAGGATATTAGTAAGATTTCTTCTGTGGCTAGCTTCTTCCTGTCGCGGATCGATTCTAATATTGACGGGAAAATTGATGATGCCCTCAAAGCAGGCGTAGACCGGATTGAGAAAGAAGCAAAATTAAGAGCCGTGAAAGGGAAAGTCGCGATCGCCAACGCTAAGATTGCTTATCAAGAATACAAGAAAATTATTCAAAGCGATCGCTGGCAAGCATTAGCAGCCAAAGGCGCAAACGTTCAGAGATTGCTGTGGGCTAGCACCAGTACCAAAGACCCTAACTACAGCGATGTCATGTACGTTGACGAATTGATCGGTCCTGAAACAGTCAATACATTACCACCCAATACGATTGATGCGTGTGCCGACCACTGCGACGTAGCAAATCGCGTCGAGTCAAATGTCGAGGAAGCATACAAGTTAATTGAAAACTTAAAAGATCCAGATGTGGCGATCGATATCGACCAAGTGATGGACGAATTACTCGTAGAAGGGATCGACAAATTCATTAAACCCTTTGAATCGCTGATGCAGTCTTTGGAAGAGAAGGTTGCTAAGCTGTCACCTGTATAGGAGGAGCGAGGAGCGAGGAGATAGGGAGTCAATTGAATTCGCAATTCATAATTAAATTCTTTCGACGCTCCCTCAGCTTCCTCAGCTTCCTCAGCTCTCTTCTTCCCCTTACCCCTTACCCCTTAACCCTCATATGGTCACGTTGCTAGAAAATCCCTTACGAGTGGGGCTGCAACAACAGAGAGTTCCCGAACCGCAAATCTTAGTCATTTTTGGTGCGTCGGGAGATCTGACTCAGCGCAAACTCGTTCCAGCACTCTACAAACTCAGACGGGAACGCCGCCTACCACCCGAATTTACAATTGTAGGCGTAGCACGCAGAGAATGGAGTCACGATTACTTCCGCGAACAAATGCGGGAGGGGATCGAGCAGTTTTCTGACGGTATTGGTTCGGAAGACCTATGGCAAGAGTTTTCTCAGGGTATATTTTATTGCCCCGGAGATATTGACAATCCCGAAAGCTATCAAAAGCTAAAAAACTTTTTGGCAGAGTTAGATGAAAAGCGGGGAACCAGAGGCAACCGCGTATTTTACTTATCCGTATCGCCCAAATTTTTTGCAGAAGCCATCCAGCAGTTGGGCAAAGCAGAAATGCTCAAAGATCCGCTCAAAACCCGTTTGATGATTGAAAAGCCTTTCGGTCGGGATTTGGGAACGGCGCGATCGCTCAACCGCGTCGTGCAGCAAGTTTGTAAAGAAGAACAAGTCTACCGGATCGACCACTATCTGGGCAAAGAAACAGTCCAAAATTTGCTGGTATTTCGCTTTGGGAATGCCATCTTTGAACCATTGTGGAACCGCCAGTTTGTCGATCACGTCCAAATTACAGTTGCCGAGACAGTCGGGGTAGAAGACAGAGCGGGATATTATGAAAGCTCTGGGGCATTGCGGGATATGTTGCAAAACCACTTGATGCAACTGTTTGCCTTCACAGCAATGGAAGCACCTAATTCCCTAGATGCCGATTCAATCCGTACGGAGAAAATGAAGGCGATTCAAGCGACTCGCCTAGCAGATATTCAGAATTTGGAACGTGCGGCAGTACGAGGACAATATAGTGCGGGGTGGATGAAAGGCAAGCGCGTCCCTGGTTATCGAGAAGAACCAGGGGTGAATCCCCAGTCTACAACTCCTACGTTTGTTGCCATGAAGTTTTTGATCGACAACTGGCGTTGGAAGGGAGTGCCTTTTTATCTGCGGACGGGTAAGCGCTTGCCCAAAAAAGTCTCGGAGATTTCAATTCATTTCCGCGAAGTGCCGAATTTGTTATTTCAGTCGGCAGCACAGCAGATGAACGCTAATATCTTGGCGCTGCGAATTCAACCAAACGAGGGAATCTCGTTGCGTTTTGAGGTAAAAATGCCAGGGGGAACTTTACGAACTCGTTCTGTAGATATGGACTTTACCTATGGTTCCTTTGGCTTACAAGCAACTTCCGACGCATACGATCGCCTCTTACTCGATTGCATGATGGGCGACCAAACGCTATTCACTAGAGCCGACGAAGTAGAAGCTGCATGGCAATTAGTGACTCCAGCCCTCTCAGTTTGGGATTCGCCTACCGATCCCGCGACAATTCCGCAATACGAAGCAGGGACATGGGAACCAACCGAGGCGGAATTACTGATCGATCGAGATGGTCGTCGCTGGCGTAGGTTGTAAATAGCAATGAACCGATCGGCACTCAATCTGTATACAGGCTATCTGTTACAAATACCAATTTACGGGAATGATGGTAAAGGTGGCGATCGCTCTATTGCTAATAGCTAGTTTCATCCTTCATCCTTCATCTTTCATCCTGTCCTATGGTGACTCAATCTGCTCCAATTTTCTCACTTCAGGCTCCCAAGGATATCTCAGTTAGCGAGATTGAAGCCGAACTCAATCAGATTTGGCAAAGTTATGGCGTGGCTGGTGAGGATGGGGGACTGCCCGCCGCCACTCGCGCCAAAACCTTTACTTTGATCGTTTACGAACCAGAAGAAACTCAACAATTGCTGGCAGCTTTGGGATATTACAGCGGTCCAATCGACGGCATCCCAGGACCACGCACCGCCTCCGCAATTCGCGAAGCCCAAAAAGTATTTGGACTAGAAAAAACGGGGAAATCTAGCCCAGAGTTACTCATCAAACTTAGAGAAGAACAAAGCAAACGCCGTGGTGTAGTAGATAGCAGCGCAGCAACGACAGCTTACGCAATGGATACCCGCAGTCCCGCTGTTGCTGATGCGATCGCCAGCCGCAATCCTTGCCGAATTATTGCTTTATGTCCAGTCACCGGAGAAGACGAGGGCGTAAAGGCACAAGTTTCGGCATACTGCCCGATCCAAAAGCAGTCCGCTACAACTTTGATCTGTTGCGAATACATCACCCTGACGGGAACGGTTGAAGCCCTCGAAAGAGTGGTAGGCATGGTTCCAGATTTATTAATTGGTGGCTTGCCGAAGTTTCTCTGGTGGAAAGCTACTCCAGAACCCGATCACCCGATCTTCAAGCGTTTGGTAGCCTCTTGCAACTCTGTCATCTTCGACTCCAACAGTTTTACACAAGTTGAAACCAATCTCATCCGGCTGCAAGAATTGATCGATGCAGGCATGACAATTTTCGATGTCAACTGGAGTCGGCTAGCTGCTTGGCAAGAGTTGACGGCAGAAGCTTTCGATCCACCCCAGCGCCGCGCTGCATTAGGGGAAGTCGATCGCGTCACTATAGACTATGAAAAAGGCAATTCTGCCCAAGCCTTGATGTTTTTAGGCTGGTTGGCAAGTCGATTGAACTGGCGACCGACTAAAGTGACTACAGAAACGGGAGACTACGACATTAAACGCTTTTACTTCATGGCAGAAGGCGATCGCGAAGTCGAAGCAGAAATTGCTGGCGTTCCAACTGCTAGCGACGGTGACGTAGCTGGAGATTTGATTGCTTTACGCTTAACCTCTACGAATCCAGCTGCCAACTGTTCTACCGTTTTGTGTTCCGAAACCTCTGGCTGTATGCGGATGGAGGCACACGGCGGCGCTCAAGCTGGAATCGTCAACCAAGTGACATCCCTTGCCGATCAAAGTGCTGAAGAGTTGCTCTCGCAGCAACTACAACGCTGGGGACGAGACGTACTATTTGAAGAAAGTCTGGCAGTGACAGTACAGATGTTGAAATTGGGTAATGGGTAATGGGTAATGGGTAATGGGTAATGGGTAATGGGTAATGAGAAGACGTAGGGGCGGGTTTTGACCAAAAATTTTCACTTAAGGTTGTCAACCTATTTGCTAAACCCGCCCGTACAAAAGTCAAAATGAATGCTTTTGAAAGTTCAATTACCAACTACCAATTACCAATTACCAACTACTAAGTTATGTCTTTAATTATTGCTGGAGAACGCAGTGGGGTAGGCAAAACAACCGTGACGCTTGCCCTACTATCTTTTTTATGTCGGTGGCAAAAATTATCCGTCCAGTCTTTTAAGGTAGGACCAGATTATATCGACCCGATGTTTCACCAGTACGTCACCGGATCTTCCTGCCGCAACCTAGACCCCGTACTGACTTCCGAAACTTACGTCCAGCAATGTTTTATCCATCATACCCAACAGTCTGAGTATGCACTAGTAGAGGGAGTGATGGGACTGTTTGATGGAATTGGTAATATCAAAAGTCAAAAGTTAAAAGTCAAAAGTCAAAATTACCAACTACCAACTACCAACTACCAACTACCAATTAATTTTGCCAGTACCGCTCACATCGCCCGAATACTCAATCTACCTGTAGTACTGGTTATAGATTGCAGTCGCCTGTCTGGTTCGGTTGCGGCGATCGCCCACGGTTATCGTTCCTTCGATCCCCATGTAAAAATAGTCGGATTCGTACTGAATCGAGTTGGAAGCGATCGCCACTTACAATTATTACAAGATGCCCTTGTACCTCTAGACTTACCAATTCTCGGTGTTTTACGCCGCCACAATAATATTACTATTCCCGATCGCCATCTCGGTCTAGTCCCCACCGCCGAACTTCCCCAACTAGATTTCGTTATCGAGCAATTAGCAACCTTAGCCCAAACCTGTTTTGATTGGGACAAATTAATGCCTTTGATACAAGGGAGCAGGGAGCAGGGAGTAGGGAGCAGGGGGGACAAGGGAGACAAGGGGGACAAGGGGGACAAGGGGGACAAGGGGGACAAGGAAGAAGGATTTTACCAACTACCAATTCGCAATTACCAATTACCAAATCACCAATTCCGAATTCCGAATTCCGAATTCCGAATTCGACTCGCCATTGCGCGCGATCGCGCTTTTAATTTCTATTACCAAGACAATTTGGATTTATTGCAACAATTAGGGGCAGAACTTGTATTTTGGAGTCCCTTAACCGATCCTGAATTACCAAAAGATGTTTGTGGGATGTATTTTGGTGGTGGATTTCCTGAAGTTTTCGCCCAAGAATTAGCAGCAAATAGAGGAGCGATTGCTTCAGTAAAAACAACTATATTGACAGGAATGCCTACATATGCTGAGTGTGGGGGATTAATGTATTTATGCGATAAAATTATTGATTTTGATGGTAATTCTTGGACAATGGTAGGCGCTATTCCAACCGCTGCTACAATGGGTTCTCGCCTTACTCTAGGATATCGCCACTGCGTTGCGCTTCAAGATAGTCCCTTGTTACAAACGAACGATACAGTCTGGGGACATGAATTTCATCGTTCTGCTTCAGAATTACCAATCCAACCCCTATTTCAAACCCAAGGATTCAGCACTTCCCCAACTCCCGAAGGCTGGCGACTCCCCAACCTACACGCCTCTTACATCCACCTCCATTTTGGTACGCGCCCTGACATTCCCGCCCGGTTTTTACAACACTGTGGTTCTTGGAGAGATTCAAGGGTATTGAGTTAATTCCGAATTCCGAATTCCGAATTCCGAATTCCGCTATTCTCCTCAATCGCCCGACAACACTCATCAACCCCAGCCCGTTGCTGCATCATACCAACCAAAGCTTCATAAGCCGACCAATTTGTCTGCAATAAAGTCCGTGCTTGTAAAACCGCCCAGCGTTGCTTTTGCTCTACAGCATTAGCCGTATATCCTAAAGGGGTCAAAACCATTCCTAACTTCTGGCGATCGTCTGCCCCCCCTTCGGTGTTACTGTAAACTAAATCTTCTGCGGCTAAACCTGCCATCCAAACAGTACAATAGCGGTCTAGCATTTGAGCTGTCAGCATACCTCGATCTAACTGTGCTGCTAACTCTCGATCTTCAAAACTGACACCCCCTAACCCTGGTTGTTTCTGTTTCAAAGCCTCCCAAGCGCTAAGAGTATAACCAGTAATCGGGATATTTAATAAATGCGCTACTAGAAAATGTCCCGCTTCGTGACGAACAATGCGATCGCGGTGTTGGGGTGAAAAACTCGCCAGCCAGTCTAAAACTAAATTACCACCTTTACCTTGAAAACTGAAGCTATCTAGTGTTGCAATTGCCAAAATGCTGAAAGTAGCAAGCGCTGGAATTGTGGGGGAAAAATGCAACAAAGGACTTAGTAGCGTCGAAAGCGTCATCGCGAAGATGGAAATAGCAACTAAGTTTAGGGCAGTCTGGTTCATGCTTAAGATAAATATAACTACAGTTATTTCTCTTATTATCTCGCGAATGGAGATTGAAAAATGAACGGTAGCCTAACTGTACGTGCATTGAAGCTTGATGATGCCGAATTCGAGCAAGTCGTTCGAGCAAACCCAGAGTGGAATTTTGAACAAACAGCAGCAGGAGATTTAGTTATAGTGCCACCTACTGGAGGAACATCAGGAAAGAAAAATTTAAGTCTATCTAGGCAATTTGGCAATTGGGTGGAAGAGAACTTAGATAAAGGTGAAGGATTTGATTCTTCAACTCTGTTTATTTTACCTAATGGCGCTAAACGCTCACCCGATGCAAGTTGGGTACAGCGAGAACGCTGGGATGCTTTAACTCAACAGCAACAGGACGGTTATGTACCCCTGTGTCCAGATTTTGTAGTAGAGTTGCGGTCTCCTACCGATCGCCTTGAACAACTACAAGCCAAGATGCGAGAATATATGGATAATGGGGCGCGTTTGGGTTGGCTGATTAATCCTCAAGATCGTCAAGTAGAAATATATCGTCAAGGGCAACAAGTAGAAACTTTACAAAATCCTTTTACTTTGTCTGGCGAGGATGTATTGCCAGGTTTTACGCTCAATTTACGGCGAATTTTTACTTAGAGGACTTTAACATGAATCAGTCATTAAAGTTTCCCGATCCTGAAAAAGTCAAGCAAAGAGCTGCTAGGATGCGTGAAATCTGCTTAATGTTTGACGCTCAAATTATGTTACTTGACGAGCTAATTGCCCAAGTTAAGGCAGAAAATCGAAATAACCCAATCAATGTTTACCGTCGCGGGAAGGGAAATATTTTGTTAGAGGAGCTTTTACAAAAACAGATAGAAGAAAAGGATAGTAAATAAGAGCGATCGCATTCTTACTTTTAATAAGCACGCGATCGCATTTAGGATAGAATGAGGCGATCGCTATTTTAATATTGATTAAAATATAGTTTGACTTGCTGCTTTAATTCTTCCAGCTCTTGTTGATATTGAGTAATTGAAGTAATTTCCTCTTCTTGTTTTTCTAAAATTTTTATATACTCTGATTCCTTGCATTCTAAAGTTTTCGTACAATTCGATAACATGGGTATGAAAAAATTATCTACGATTGAAATACGATCTTTTAGAATTATTAGTATCTCTTGATGAATATCTTCAAGAACTTGAGGCGGATGTTCGCGTAACTCATTTATACCTACTTCAACAACTTTTTCTTTCATTTGTCTAACTATTTCATCAGCACTTCCAAAAAAATAGCCCACAAATAGTATACAAGTTATCCAACGCCATAAATCCCCATATCCACCTTTTTGACCGACATCAAACTTAAACTTTTCAAACTGACATGTATTATTTTTTATTTGTTGCTGTCTAAATTGCTCGTTATAAAGCTTATTTTTATCTATACTATTTAACTCAGAGAAGAATTTTTCTTCTATATTTTTTATGCCTTTTTCTACTAAAACTTGAATTTTTTCGTTTATCCATAAATTGATTACAATCTCTGAATCTTTGATGCATAAGTCAACATAGTCCTTAATAATTCCATGCTGATCCCAAACAACATCACGTCCACTATACCAATTTTTAGACTTTTCATTTAAAATTGCTTTCAATCCTAATAAATTAATCCAATGATGCCAGTCTACTCTCATATTTTCACTCAATTGAGATGCAGCTAGTTCTACTTTTTTAATCAGTGAATTTTCTATTCTCACAGAATGCCCGCTCAATACTCCAATTTCTTCTAATATGTCGTTTTTTGCTTTTTCAGTGTCTTCAATTGTAACGTTCCAGTTTGCAATGTATTTTTGAGAAACTTTGCTAATCGCTGTAATAGCATTCTGAATTTTTAAAGAACCACGCTCGTTCGCTAAAAAGTTTTCCAAAGCTTGAACAAATTTTTGAAAACTATACAAGTACTCATTTTGATTATTGTTACTCAGAGCTTTCAAAACAGATTTAGCAGAAATATAATGAACGCGATGTTCTCCGGCAAGCATAGGATTTTTACCATATGCAAATTCATTGACTACAGCTTGCACGTCTTGTAAGTCTTCTTCAGAATCTAAATTATCTATTTTATTAACTACTAAGAATATATTTGCTAGAGGTTTATCTTCTTTCCCTTCGTTAATTTGACGACGGATATCATCAATTAACTGACGTTCTGTTTGAGTTAAAGCTTGAGAAGCATCGGTGATAAAAATTAATGCATCGGCATCTTTTATGAGTTTACGTGTAATTTCGGCTCGTGCTGGATGTTCGTTCAAACCAGGAGAGTCTACAATTTCTACCCCGTTTTGACATAAATCAAAGTCGGGATGCTCAAAGATAATTTCTTCAATGTTAGGATGATAAAATTCATCAGAGTGATACTGACGCGCTGCATCTTTGGTAATAGTCGATAAAACTCGATATTGTTCGTAGGAAATTTCCTCTATACGCCCATCTTTATATTGACCAAGAATCCGCTGTTGTGTCCCATCTTTTAAAACTGTTAGCGTTCTGCTACACGCGATCGCTCTTATTGGTTGAATTTCTTTCTTGACTAATGCATTAATTAAAGTAGATTTTCCTTGACTAAAATCTCCTATAACTGCCACTCGAAAACGTTGCGATCGCAGTTTCTCAGATATGTCTTTTAGCTGATTTAGTAAAGAAGTATCTTTCTGATAGTATTGATTGCTTGGATTATAGATTATTTGTGCGAGGCGATCGCATAAACTATACAACCACTGACGATATTTCTGAAACATCTGAAATTTCTCGTAAGAAGTTGAAGAAGTGTTGTTATGTGTTCCGTATTCAGATGAAGTATTCATAAAGTTTCTAAGCAGGGGTAGCTAACTATTCTCTAATATGCTTGATACTCATCTTTAACGAGTACCGAGTAAATACGGTTATCTATATCCGAGAAAACTAGTTAGGCTCGTATAAATGAATTATTAATTAGCAAAAACAAAAATGATTCAAATCATAACTCCTATCCAATACATATTCTCATCACAGATTCAAGCTGGTATCGAAGCTGGTAAGTACGTGCAAGTATACAGATCTGGTAGCATACCATTAGGAATGGTGAGAAACTCTGCAACCGGACGCTTTGTTGCTCATGCTGTTGGTGCTGTTGTCAATAACAGTCCTTTATCACCACTAGTAAATGCTTCTGAATTTGCTATGGGTGCTGCACAAATGTACCAGATGCATCAAGGATTTTCGGCTGTGCAAGCTGGATTAAATACTCTACAAACTAGTGTAGGAGTATTGCAAGCAACTACTGCTGTAATTGGTGTTGGTGTAGCAGCAAATTTAGCAATATCAGCAGTCAACTTATACCAAACTTTGAAATTACGAGAAGATGTAAAACAACTAAGGCTAGAAGTTCGGGATGGTTTTATCGATTTGAAGCAGGTTTTAAAAAACCAGAGTGCTGAAATAATCCAACAAATTGAGCAGGTTGCTCAAAATGTAGAATATAGACATCATCGGACAATTTTAGTTCAAGCTTATGGGCGATTTGTCCAAGCACTGATCTGTATTAGAGACGCGCTAAAATTAGTCGATATAAATATGAGAAATGCAGATATTGTCAGCGCACGAGGAATGTTACTACAAGCCTTAGCAGATTACAATAATCCATTGCTATACGAACAGACTTGTCCAGTTGGACAGCTTCGTAGAAAGGAATGTGCTTGGGCGATCGATCAAGCAATTACAACAACATATCAGATTCAGGGTGCTTATGAAGTAGTTAGCGATCGCCTTGCCAATTTACAAAATCAAATCCGTCACGATACTGTAAATATAATTGATGCTTGTGAAACTGAGGACAAGCTTGATTTTATCTTCCCTGAAATCAAACGCCTGCACGACCACGATTTAGTAGTACTCAATTCTTGGCAACATCATGTAGACTGGAGGCGATCGCTTTCCCCAGAAGAGGAAAAATTATTATCAAGCGCAAATTTTAGCGATTCAGATACATATAATACAGAAAATAATCAAAAAATAGGCACTTCTCCACTGCCTCCAGAACAAAAAATCTACGAGGAACTGAAACAAAAATCTCATCCTCTATCTTTACGCGACCAGTTAAGATTTATGATGCAAACAGAATTGCGTCGAGAAGCAGAAACATATATTTCCCTGCAAGCACCGCTATCTGGATATAAAGCATTAGTACCAGCCAATTTACAACAAGCCTCCCATATGACTATTGCTAACCTCTACTGGTATTTCCAAGCTAGAGATGAATCGACAGCCACAGTAGAAGCATAACAAACCCACCTTTACGGAAATCGTACAGACAGAGCGATCGCCATCCTACTAAAATGCGATCGCAAGTTTATGTCTGCAAATATCTACCCAATGACAGATGACAAAATGCGATCGCAAGTTTATGTCTGCAAATATCTACCCAATGACAGATGACAAACTATCTAATCTGCGTTAGAAATACGCTTGTCGTATACACTAAAGTCACAAAACCGTCATCGTTACGATTTTTAGCATACAACTGCCGTAAATCTGCAATCAATCGCTCGTAGGCTGTACCAGCGCGGGGGATGTACGATGTACTCATTGCCCGACCGACTACCCCATCAAAATCGAGTCGCTGTTGATAGGCAAATCTATACTGCTGGACATCAGCAAACAAGCTACTCCTGAGTAAAGGCTCAATCGCCATCCGCCGCTGTTCGGCAGGATGATAGCCAGAAGCAACTTTAATCAGATGAGTATACTCTGCTGTAAACTTGTCATGGCGATCGCGTTCGTTCCACACTACAGCCAATCTTCCTTCTTCTGTTAAGATCCGGCGAAACTCTAGCAGCGTCGGTTCTGGATCGAACCAATGGAAAGACTGAAAGCACGTTACCAAATCTACAGCAGCATCAGCTAAACCTGTTGTTTCAGCAGTCCCGTCTCGAAATTCTACTAAAGCATGGGGTGCAGCTGCTTGCCTCATTGGTGCATTTGGTTCGATTGCTATGACTCGCACTCCCTTTTCTGCTAGCAATCGCGCTGCAATTCCCGTTCCCGCACCTATATCTGCGGCAATTAGTTGTGATGGCGATAATCCCGCTAAGACTCGCTCGATTGCCGCTTGAGGATAACTCGGACGATATTTTACATAATCCCCCACGCGATCGGAAAATCGATCGACTGGATTCATCGCATACAAAGGTGTTGCATCTAAATTAGATGTATTTTGCTCAGACATAGGTTGGGAAACATAAGGGGCAAGAAACTATTGACATCTAGCTACTTCATTACCTGTAATGCCAATTGTAGAGTGCAGGCGCAGTTGAGTTCGCGGCAGAATAATTCAAAATATTTTGACCGAAGTATATTGATTTGCAAATTTATCTATATTTTATTGTTTCAAAATCGCACATGTTCTTGAAAAGTTAAAAAATATTACCATGAGGTCATTAATTCTAATCATCGATCTGTAAAACTGAAAAAATAATAAGTTTTTCTTAATGCAATCGTTTGCTACGTAGCGAATGTAACGATTCTGCTTGCCCTGTCAATCGTGGGGATTAGTCTATACTTGAAGTAAGCAGCGGTACAACTCTAGATTCTAAATTGGAAATTTGGAGCTTCTCGTTCACGGACATAGAGATTCTACAGGCAATTTTCTCAATCTCATTGACTCTTTTAGATGTTGAGCGATAGAGCGAGAGCGCGAGCGGCAAGATAAGTATTTCAACGTTGATTTGCTCTTGTCTTGTGTTACTTCATACATTTTTGCATGTCAAGATTATCTGTTTTTAGTTGGTGATACTTCATACACTCTTAAATGCTGATATGACTTGCTTTCAGCTTGTGATACTTCATACATTCTCGAACGCCAATATAAGACAGTTATCTCATCCTTGATACGGATGTCTGCATCATTTTCTTACATTAAGCTGAGAATTCGTAAGTAATAATTGGTAAATACCACTAGCGAGAGGTTATGCAAAGACGGAAACGCCGAAAAAGCTCCTGCCCATTACCTGAGAAATGACCGCTGGGTAAGCAATCGCCAAGAATCTGTGGTTGTATGAAAAAATTTGTAAACTTGTATATGGAGATACATTATAAATTTTCTCAGTATAGGTATGCTAATAAAGTGCAGAAATAATCCATAAAATATAGATATATTGTCTCTGCAAGCGAGCTTAAAAGCCGAAATCGATAGATAAACTCTACTCCAAAGCGAGCGTGCTGTGATTTTCTAAACCAGACAATATAGAGGAATATTAATAGTTGAGCCAGGAGAGGTTATACATCTTTCTAAAAGCTAACAGTACCTAAATGTAGCGATCGCTCCGAACAACTGAAGAGGAATCAAGAGCGCGATCGCAACAGTGCAGTTAAATTTATCTTCAAAAATAGAACTTGAAAAAAATTGAAAAAAGCATTTGACAAATACCAATAAATTCTGTTATTTTTTTAGTATTGAAAAGCCAGCAAATATTTAATGAATTTTCTGAGTATTTATGGCTTGAATTTACAATAGAAATTAATTAGGAATATGCAAGAGGTATTCAGCGCATGTGGCGCTGTAGGTTGTAAGAGAAGACACCGAGGAGTGCACTTTTACAACTTCCATAAAAAGAGTATGCGTACTCTTTAGGTGGACGAATTATTATCGATAATTTATTATCGATAACTTGTAAGTCTGCCAGGAGTTTAATTATTTTTGAATGAGAATAAACTTGAGGCTGTTAGGAGTGAAAGCTAATCAACTCTAACAGCTTTTTTTATGGGTAAATCTCGCTTATAAATAAGCGAGAAACTCGCTCATTCTAGTTTTCGTAAATTTGTTGTTCTTAATTGGTAAGAAAACCAAAAAAAGAGTTAAAAAGGAAGTAGTAAATTTTATGAGTCAACCTGTAGTGATGGTTATCGATCCAAAACCCGAACTTATAGGAGAGATTAAGAAAGATTTGCAGCGTTCTCATCAAAAACTGAGAATATTATATGCGAATTCTCCATTAGAAACATTAAAAAAATTGAAAGATTCGCAGTCGTCTAGCGATACGCTAACTCTATTAATCGTAGAACAAAAAACCTTTCAAATAGTCGCTGCCGATCTTCTACAATTAGTCAGAGAAATGTTTCCAAAGGTGCAACGCTTGACGCTCAAAGTCCACGATAGCGACGATTTACCGAGTTGCATTCCCATTCCCACAGCTTTTGTAGTGAGTACCAATGAGGTAGAGACTGCGCTGCCAGATTTACAGCTAATGGCGCACGCGAGTTGATTCACCAACTTACCTCCGAGCGTCATCAGATTTTGTGGTTGAAATTCGGTAAATTTTAGATTGATTCCAGCAAAGTTATATTGGAGCAAGATTCTAGTTAAGCATGAGTTTTGAGTGACAGAAAAGATGTTCTGGCGGATGGTATTTTTGTAGTGATTCAAAGGGATTTCCAATGCCTGGAAAACGTAGCAGCCGCAAACAAATACAGCATTTTTGCTGTCCTTACTGCGATCGCCGTTTATGGCGAGCAGGTAGCACAAAACACTTTTTGTTCTATACAGAAGCAGCTCAAATCCGACAATATGTAAATGTGTCTCACAAAAGCGCCGCTTTGCTTGCTAGTCAAGGTGCTTATGTCGATCGCAATTCCTGGATTGAAGAATTTTTTTGCGGCGAACATGGTAAGCTGTGGCTGAAACTCAACCGTAATCCAGCAGGTCAATTAACTTCGCAAATAGCTACAAGTAAAGATTGGCAGCAATCAACTCAAACGATTAATCCAGAAGTGCCAAACCCTTCAGTGAGTGAATATAGTTATCGCATGAGTCGAGCGCCAAGTGGTAGGCTCTCCTATTGCAGGAGATAAATCGCTGCCATCTATCAACGCCTGCCTCCATTCTTGTTCGACTTTAGGGATGCATCGCGATCGCTACTATAGGCTTGATAGGCTTGGTAAAACCATTCAAAAAATTCGTTTAACTCTTGCTGTTGAATTTTAACCTGACCCGCATCTGAGGTCTGCACGAATTCTTCTAGCAAAGCTTTAGTTGCGTGCAAGCAAAGGTGGCTGGCATCCCGTAACTGCCGAAAATCAATTTTCTGCGAGTCTGACGCTGGCAAGTCACGAGCAGCAGAATTAATATAATTCAGATGTACGTCCAGCAAACTAGCCGGCGTAATTTTTTGTGCTATGCGCTGTGCTGGATTGCTGAGAAAATTCAATCCTAATAATCTAGCACGCTTAGCAGTTGTATTGGCTGTCTCCATACCCCACGTATCTGCCGCTAAGTTTGTCAGCGTTCGATCGGTTGCTGGCTGTTTTTGTTCGGAAATAAAAGCTTTCAGGCGATCGCGCAACACGAGCAGATCTAAATTCTGGGGGAGGTGCACTAATTGCGTTTCGACTTCTTGCAGCAGCAGGCGAGCCTGGTAGACAGAGGCAGCAATATAATCGGTAAAAGTTTCTCGCTCGGCAGTTTCTAATAAATAAGTCAGCGTCACTGCCGTGTCCCATAACTCTTCTACCAGAAATTGACTGCCAGCGTCATCGTAATGAATTTCTAGTAAAACGTAAGAGTTGTAAGTGCGAATCAGCTTAGAAAACAAACCGACTATAGCTATAGTGTAAGGTTCGCTCTCTGAACTGACAACTAATGCAATTGCAGACTGAATTTCTTGCAGGTAGCTATGTAAAGTGCGAGCGGCATGGAGAAAAGCATGACTGAAGGCAGGCTCCGTCTTATCGAGTAAGTGGACGAGTGGTAAAGTAATTCTCTTATCTAGCTTATGGGGTAAGTTTTGCTGCATCTATCCTCTGTCCGCAAAAATAGCTCTTTACCTTCTAGCGATACGCACTTTCCTATTGATAAATTGACAATTCAAGTCCGTAAATCCTAAACTAAGCGCTGCGTATCTGTCAATCAAAACTTTGAGACTGGCATGGAATTCACTCATTCAAAGAAGAGTTTTCACCTCACCTTCGGTTGAGAGGCTGTCCTCCCAGTGCATCGCTCGATACTAGATCGAGAATATTTTCTAACCTCATCCCTATGAATCTGAAAGAGTGCTAGCCTCTGATGATAACACGCTCAGTGCTAGCTTATATCCTGCTACTCCTTTGAAAATTTGATTCAAATCGTGCATTAGCGACAATTTTTGCTAAAAACTTCGTTCTCAAAAATACTGCCTTATTCAGTATTTTTGAACGAATCCCAAACAGAAATTGCAGTTCATTCAATATTGCTCTTGACCACGTTACAAGATAGCACTTATATATAAATCTTTCTTCAGTGATAAGCATTTAGTTATAAGTACTATTATGGGTTTACTTCAATATGGCTATATTTTGTTGGTATTACAAATCGCGATCGCTAATAGCGGGCGATCGCATGACAGTGAGTAGTTGATTATTCAACCTGACATTTAAATGTTTGGATGCAGACTGGCAAGAGTACGAACTTTCACAGGGTAAATCTACAATTTTTATCCACCACCTTTTACCCATATGGCAGCTTGTGTCTACAAAAAAGAAACAATGGATTACCTTTAAAGTTTCGGAGTTAGAAATGCAAGCCCTCGAAGCTTATTGTCAACAAACTCAACGCACAAAAACAGATGTTTTGAGAGATTTAATTCGAGGTTTACCAACCTATACTAACTCGCGTTCCGCAACCAGAGGCTTTAATCTCAACCAACCTCCCCACCCTGAAGAAGACCCCAATTTCTAAATTCAAATCTTAGGAAAACTATCATCAAGATTTTGCTCGGTTGCCAGGGCAAAATTTCTGTTTTTAGGGGATTTTTGTGGTTAACCCTCATAGTGTTCAGGGTTATTATTGCTTTCAGCAAAGGAATTGAAGCTACCACTTAACTTTACCGTGACCAATGAAACCTATTTCTATTGAACAGCTCATATTGACTCAAAATCAACAATATACTCGCCAGAAACAATGGATTACCTTCAAAGTTTCTGAACTAGAAATGCAAGCCCTTGAAACTTACTGCCAGCAGGCTCAAAGAAGTAAAACAAACGTACTGCGAGAAACAATTAGGCAATTACCAACCTACAGCAGTTTTTCGACAAATTCATAGCTAATTGCTATCAGTTCTAGTTCAAATTTTAGTCAAGGGTGTGTTGAGACATATTGTTGAGACATATTTGTAACTTGAAAAACATCTGTTGAGATTAAAACAGAAGATATCAGAGTACAGGTAGGCTTGGGACAAGAGTGTAATTAATCTCACCCGACAAATTTGCTCTTCAACTTTATTAGTTGACCTATTTACTTCTTTGCAAGTTATTAAGTCAAACCTCGGTTGCAACAAGAGAAACTCTAGTCTTAGGCAAATAATTGTCAGCTATTGTCAAGCATTGATACTTTTGTTACTTCCACTACCAAACTAGAACGAGATTCAAGTATGAAACAGATATTCAGTATTGCCCGCAAGCACTGGTTGCCACTGCTTGGATTTAACACTGCCGTGCTTGCTGCCACAATTTATGCAGCGTTCTATGCCAGCACGAGCATTCCTCCAGTCTGGACAGCTAATGCCAAGTTAAATCTTCCCCAAACAGGCGGTTTAAGTGCGAATCTCGGTCCTTTAGGTAGCACTCAAACCACAGCGCTCAACTTTAAAGATGTCAGCCCTTTGGACGTGCAGTTAGCTATTTTAACTAGCGATGCCGTGATGAAGCGCGTGCAGGCAGTTGACCCCGAAAAAAGCTTGTACTCGAAGGTGAGTAGCTTCAGCCAGTTATTTGTCGTCACCCCACAGCCAGCAACAACGCTGATAGAAGTGGAAGCTCAGGGTAGTCGCCCCGATATAGCTTACAAGCGATTGTTTACCTTTCTTGAGGTCTATCAACAACGCCTGAACGAACTGCGTCGCAAAGATGCAGAAGTCCGCGTGCAGTATACCCAAGAAGAGCTGGAACAAGCTCGCCTCAATCTCAACCAAGCGCAAGCGAATTTATCGAATTTTCAGCGCTCCACCGGACTAGTCAACAGTCCCGAACAATCCGGGGGGTTGATTTCAGCAATTAACAATCTCAAAACGACGCAGGCAACGCTGATTGCCCAGGGACAAGCCAATGCCACGCAAGCTCAAGCTGCGGCAGTCAGTCTCGGGATTACGCCCCAACAAGCAATGAATTCTCTGCGTTTGGGCGAGAACAAAGAGTATCAAGCCACCCGCACTCAACTCTCGCAATTAGAGTCAACTATGGCAGTCACCCGCAGTAAGTATAGAGATGATAGCCCGCAGGTGCAATCTTTATTACAGCAGCGCCAACAGTTACTCCGCCAACTCAATCAGCAAATTGCCGTGGCAATTCCTGGTGCTAACGCCGCGCAAATAGATACAACTCTGGGTAATGGACCTAACGATAGCCGCCTAGAACTGATGGTAGAGTTAATCCGAAATCAGACCCTAGCTCAGGGAACGCAGCAACAAGCGAAGCAAATCCAAAAGCAAATCGACAAACTCAATACCGAACTCAGCTTCATCACGAAAAATCAAGCACAGTTGTTAGACCTCCAGCGCAAATACGAGATTGCCGAAGGCGTATACAAAGGCATTATTGCTCAAAGCGAGCAGTCAAAGACCAATCCTTTTAACGCCTATCCAAACGTGCAGACGCTAAACGAACCAACCATCGACCCCAGACCATCCATACCTAACTTAAGGCTGATTACCACTGGCGGTATACTCGCTGCTATTTTCGGCAGCATGGCTCTAATTTTCTTCCTAGAAAATCGCAACCCATTGCTCAAACCAAAAGATTTACAGCAAGTGGAACTCCCAGTTTTGGGTAGCATTCCCCATCTCAAACAACCCAGCATGGAACGAAATTTAGCAGCCGAAATCGATATCGAGTTTCAGCGCTTGGCTTCATCTATCTTGATGCTGGAACACCCGTGTTTGATGGTGACTAGCGCCACTGCTGGCGAGGGTAAGACCACGGTGACTCTGGGGCTGGCTCTAGCCTTAGTGAACTTCGGCTTTCGGGTGTTGGTAATCGATGGCGATCTGCGCAAGGCAGAAATGAGTCGGCGCTTAGGGAAAAATCGGATCAAGAGCGCAGCAAATGCTAGTCCTCCAATGCCAGTTTCCGTTTCCCCAGGTTTTGACTTGCTACCAGCGTTATCTATCCCCAAGCAGAAAATTCCTGAATTCTTTGCCCGTGGTAGTTTTGAGCGCAATATCAAAGCCCTGCGCGAGTCCGGTGGCTACGATTACGTATTAGTAGACAGCCCTCCAGTCGGGCTAGCCAGCGAGACGAATTTAATGAGCGCAGTGGTATGCAACGTCTTGTTTGTTTTGCGTTCTGGCACGAGCGATCGCTATCCCGTGATGAATAGCTTGGAACAACTGACGCGGTATAACGCGCGGATTATGGGTCTGGTAGTCAACGGATCGGACTCCCATACCTCAGTTTACCGCTACGGGTACGGACGACAACGAGAATTACTAGAACACGAAGCTTAGGTGTTGCGGAGATCATGACTCAGCTGTACAGACCTAAATCCACGATCGCGACAACGGTATCAGCATCAGATCGCCAGCTGTTTTTCTGGGGCTGGATGCGCTGGGAAGCTTTAACAGCAGGAGAACGTTTTGTCTGTGCCTTTATCATTCTCATACCAGTGCTGTGGGTAGTAGGCATTTACAAGTACATGACATCTCTCCTGATCGTATGCATTGCTGTTTATGAATGGTGGAAGCATGGAGAAATACGTCTCAAGCCCCCGATTACGGCAGTCGTTGCCGTGTTTATCTTCTGCATCTATCGAATAGCCCAAATGCTGATCAATTTTGATGCTCCCAACAAAGGCAGCATATCTGGTCTCCTGATTACATGGTTTAGCTACGCATTGCTGCTGTGGTACATTCAAAGCAATAACGTGAGATTGCGCTTAGAACCGATCGCCTGGGCTTGTACGGTCAGCATAGTGCAAATGCTTGGGTTTTGGTTGTTGCTGCAATATGTCTTGCCAATCAGCCTTTTCCAGCCTCCTAGCATACCTAACTTGTTTGGATTGGTTACGGGTAAAGCAGCAGGAGAAAACCTCTTAGCTCCCTATCAGGGCGATATATCGGGGTACTACCGTCCGAGCTTATTTTTTGTCTCCGCACAACTTTTTGCTTTGATTGTAGGATGTATTGGCTTAATTGCCTTGGAAATCAAAAATCGGATTTGGTCGCTGCTGTTACTTTTAGGCAGTGTTTTCCTCATCGTTATCAGTCTGAGTCGGGGTATATGGATAGCTTTTCCGATCGCTATTTGGTTTCGCTACCTCTTTAGCGCCTACAGTCAACCTCGAAATCGTCTCATCTTGTTTGCAGTGATGGCTATAGCCAGTTTCACTATATTATCAATTGCGCCATTCACGCACTTTTTAGTCAGTAGCTATACAGACATCACCGCCCACGTTTCTCAGTTTCGGGCAGCATCCACTGAATGGCGTGCCGAGATTTACAGACAGACTTGGGAGGCATTTCTAGAAGAGCCGATCTGGGGTCAAATCGGCAAGGGGCAACCCGTCAGTATGGCTGGCGGCGAGGCAAACGTCGTCGGCTCCCACAGCGTCATTTTAGGTAACCTGTTGTATGGCAACGGCTTAGTCGGTACGGGAATTTTTGCAGTTTTCTGGATATCTTTGTTTGCGTGGTTGTACAAGACCCGCTCGGGAAGACCTCTAACAGTTTTTTGCGTGATGATCATGTTTACCCTTGCCGCTGCTACGTTAGGAGCAATGTGGTTTTCACCTTTTCCAGCGCTGGCTCTGTTGCTATGCATTGCCATCCGGCAACCTAAACTCAAACCTGCTGGAGAGGTGCGATCGTGGCTAAGCTCTTAGTTCTACCAGGATGTCAAAACACCTTAGGGGGTACGACAGTTTCCCTATCTTTAATGCTCAAGGGATTTGAACAATGTGGCATCTCCGAGCAGTTGTGTGTCCTGGTCAAATCTAACTCGTTGATGGAGCGGTATTTGCGGCAAGTCGGTCAAGCATCTTATCTGCAAATCATTCAAGAACGGGAGTTTATGAAGCACGCGCTGCATTGGGTGAGCCAGCAACCCAAAGATTATCCCCTGTTACTGGAAAACTGTGTCGTGCGGAAGATTTTGCCAAGCTTGATCCTGGCTGCACCCGCATTGCGTTTGAGCGGTCGTCCGGTTTACCATGTCTTCCGCGACCAAACCCGATCGCCTAAATTACTGGGTAACTTGGCTAGAAAGTTAGCTTTTGCCTGCCTCTCTCCCCGCGCCATCTGTAATTCACACTTCACGGCGGCGCACGTTAAGAGTTTAGTGTCCGAGATTCAGGAAATCCTCTATCCGCCAATCGATCCACAGCGGTTTAACGATAGCCCCGCGACTAGCTCGCCGCCAGCAAATTTACAGCCTATCCTCAATTCAGGAGCGCGGCTGATGCTGACACCTTCGCGAATTACCGCACCCGAGCAGGTGAACGACAAAAATCTGCGATCGCTACCTCTGGTCTTGGCTCAGCTCAAAACTCTCGGTCACAACTACCACGGAGTTGTCATTGGCGAGGATGCATCCCCAGGTCAGTCGCTGACCCGCGCTCTGCTCGATCGCGCCGAAAGCTTAGGAGTGGCAGACCGCTTCACGGTTTTACCAGCTACATTTGCGATCGAGGACTACTACAAGTATGCCGATGTCGTCGTCACGCTTGCGCCGCGAGAGCCTTTTGGTCGCACGGTGGTAGAGGCGATCGCCTGTGGCGTACCAGTCGTGGGTAGCAATACTGGTGGCATCGGCGAAATTTTACAGAACTTCGCGCCCGAATGGGCTGTCGATCCTAACGATCCTGTCGCTGCGGCTGAGGCGATCGTGCGCCTGACTGCCGACCTCAATACTCCAACTACGCTCGTTCAGGGCAGGCGTTGGGTGGAAACTTACTGTAGTGCGGTGGGATACGCCCGCGCGATCGCCAGAATTACGGGTTTAGTCCCCTTAAATGCAAGCGATCGCTTGCGCTCCGGCGATGACAATTGTTTTTTAGCCCCAACCTCTGGGATATGATAACCGATCTGCAACGGCACGAGCGTTCTAGCCAGATGGAAACATCTCCGCTCGTCAGTGTCATCATCAATAACTACAACTACGGACGTTTTGTTGCTAAAGCAATTGATAGCGTTTTGGAGCAAACATACAAAAATGTTGAATTAATCGTCGTTGATGATGGTTCTACGGATAATTCGCGGCAAGTTATTGAGTCCTATGGCGATCGCCTCATCGCGATTTTTCAGGAAAATTCCGGGCAAGGAACGGCATTGAATGCCGGAATTGCCAGAGCTAAAGGCGAAATTATTTGTTTTCTAGATGCTGATGACTTCTTTCACCCCGAAAAGATAACAAGAGTCGTCGCCACTTTTGCCGAGCATCCTGAATGGGTGCAGCTCGGTCACTGCTGGACTTCTGTAGATGCTGAGGGAGTCCCAATTGGCAGCAGCACTTCTAGTATTCTCAACCAAGGAGATGTCCGCAATTTATTATTGCAATGGGGAAGATACGCCACGGCAATTACGTCTGCCCTAGCCTATCGCCGTACGGTTCTCCAGCAAGTCCTGCCGATTCCGACACAACGAACTGAAGCAGCAGATACTTATTTGACAGCAACCGTTCCCTTTTATGGCGAAGTGGGTAGTATTAACGAACCACTCATGTTCTATCGCATTCACGGCAAAAATCGACAAGCCCACAGCGGTAACTGGTCGCGGATGCTGCATCAGCGCGAGTTAACTGCTGCCTATGTCGATCGCGCAGCTGCCACAGTCGGACTCGTCGAGCGCTCCAATCTCCAGCGGGATGTAGACTATCGCAGTTTCAAAGCTATCGAGCGAGGTAAAGGCAGTTGGATCGGAGCATTGCAAGTCGCGTGGTTGTCCTGGCAAGAAAGTCAGGCAATCGGGCGGAGTATGAAGGATACCCTCGTCAGGTTAGTGTTTCGTAGTACCTGCACTCTATTTCCACAGCAGGGTATCTTGCTGCTGCGATATGGGTTGCGCGGTTACGTGCGTTGGAAATTCTTGGGTCAAGCACCAAAAACATAAAGCAAACCCCAATGACTACACAAAGTCTTGCTCTAGATGCTGCGTCAGCCAGTCAAGCACCAGATATTTTGATTGTCTCTCGCGTTTTTCCCCCCGATCCAGGCGGAATTCAAGATTACACCTACAATCGTTGTTTGCAAGACCCCGATCGCGCGATCGTTTTAACCGCCGCTCACCCAGGAGACAAGGAATTCGATCGCCTGCAACCATTTCCAGTCCATCGTTGGTTAGTGCCTGGATTTCTCCACACTTTTTTCGATCGCGCTGGTTGGTTGGGTGGTGTCCTCAAGCAGCTGCTCTACGCGATCGAGTCGTTTATTGTTGCCCTCTTACTCTATCGTCGCTATCGCTATCGATATATTGAATGGTTTCACGGCTTCGATTTTCCCGTGCTATTACTGCTGAGTTATTTGCTACCGATCCGGTTTTTTATCTATTTACATGGAAACGATCTGCTCTGTCCTTTAAGCAATCCCATTTTTCAGGCTTTATTCCAGCACACGCTCCAGCGGGCGCAGGGTATTGTTTGCAATAGTCGTTTTACCCAGGACTACTTAAAAGATCGCTGTCAGTTGAATACGCCTACATATATTATCAATCCCGCGATCGGAGTTGAGAAGTTTGGCAATCTCGACCGCGTTCCCAGCCTTCGCGCCGAGTTGCGCGCTCAGCACGGCATTCCTGAAACAGCGGTAGTCCTTCTCTCTGTGGGGCGGCTGGTTCGTCGTAAAGGATTCGATCGGGCGATCGAGAATTTGCCCGCACTGGTGGCTGAAGGCATCGATGTCTACTATTTCATCTGCGGTCGAGGTCCAATGGAGTCCGAGCTAAAGTCCCTCGCAACTCGATTGGGTGTGGATCGCCGCGTGTTCTTTACCGGATACGTTCCTGACGAGCGATTGGCTAGCTACTATGCAGCCTGCGATTTATTTGTCATGCCAACCTTTTTTGATGCCGCAGCCAAAAGTATCGAAGGTTTTGGGATTGTTTACCTCGAAGCTGGATACTTTGGTAAACCCGCGATCGCGGCGCGGCTGGGTGGAGTAGCAGATGCAGTTCGCCACGAAGAAAATGGTTTGCTCGTAGACCCAAATTCTTCCACAGAACTTGCTAATGCTCTACTGCGTTTGTGTCAAGACCGACAGTTACGCGAACGGCTTGGTAGCAGGGGTAAGGAATTAGCAGAACGCAAACCTCTGCACCGATCGCTATATAGCAATAATCAGTGACAGTGACCAGTTATCAGTGTAGAGACGTTACATGTAACGTCTCTTCAAAGCGATCGGTTAATTGTGACTTGTGACTTGCGATCTCTCACCTCTTGCCTCTCACCTCTCCTCACACACACCGGAGTTCAACGCAATGAAATTATTATTGGTCTGCAATCCAGGGGGTCATTTTTCTACCATGATGGGTTTGAAAAGCTTTTGGTCTACCTACGAAAGAGAGTGGGTGACTTATCGGCATTATGACACGCAAAAATTAAGCGAAAAAGAACGGGTTTATTGGGTAGCCATGCAGGAAGCTCGGATGTTAGTTAGAGCATTTATCAACTTCTTTAAAGCCTTAGTTGTTTTGCGCCAAAGCAAACCCGATTTAGTCCTCTCCACGGGAGCTAGCATAGCCGTACCATTTATCATAGCTAGCAAATTGTATGGCATTAAAACAGTTTTTATTGAGAGTATCTCGCGCTCGGGTAATTTAAGCCTCACTGGCAGAATTGTTTATCACTTAGTAGATGAATTTTACGTCCAATGGCCCGAGTGTGTAGAACGCTATCCCAAGGCTCAATACAAAGGTGTAGTTGTGTAATTTTCTCCAAGCTTACGAAGGTTGATTTCAATGATTGTTTACACGCTTGGAACTATCTTTTTTCCTTTCGATCGCGCTGTTGATTGGTTGCAAATACTACTCGAACAAGAAATCATTGTCGAACCAGTATTACTTCAGCATGGTGCGACATCGACTCGGTTGAACCATCCCCTGTTAACTAGCGTGCCTTCACTCAGTCGCCATGAAATGTATGCAGCGGCACAGCAGGCTTCATTAGTTATTTCACATGCAGGGCAAGGTTCTACACGAATGCTAGCAGAAATGGGTGCTTGTTTTGTTCTGCTCCCAAGGCTGAAATGTTATGGAGAACATGTAGACGACCATCAACTCTTATTCGCTCGTGCTGTAGAGAAATATGGCATACAACACTGTATCGAACTTCAGCAGTTACTTGAATATGTAAAGGAGCGTCCTTCTCCCTTTCAAGGAAAATTATTTAACGCTCCTTCACTCGTGATGCATCTAATTGAACGATATAGAAGTTTGGAACTTCAGAAATAAGCGGCGCTGCTTATGGTGCAACTTGTCCAAAGCCGGAATTAGCATCTCCCAGGCGATATTCGTCAGTATAGACAACTCTAGGAGCAGGACCCTGAAAGTTAGGATTGCCTTTATACAAACCCATCTTGAAGTACGGTCCCGTGCCTTCATCGTTCCAGAAAGTAGCTCCTTGATGGTTAATTTTTTGAACGTAGTTGCCGTTGCCTGTTTTCAACCAAAGTTTGAGGAATCCGTCTTGATTTCCCGTCCATTTCACATGCATGACAAAATCAGTCCACTGCCCTCGTAGTTCCGCAACCTTGGCTATGTTAAATCGAGTACATACGGCATCAACAGAACCACCGCTGCGTTGAAGATCGAATCCAACGGAATCGCCTTTGCGAGAAATTTTGGAACCAATGCCACCACAGGGATGTTTTCTGCCTTTTTTGGTGGGATAAGCCCCAAATTGATTCAAAATATCAAATCCTGCGTCATTATCTTTCCAGTCCGTGGGGATGAATATAGACCACCCATACCAATAAGTTTCACCAATTTTGGTTTTATTCTTTTCGATTTCAGATCGTTCGCCGCAACGGTTTACCCAATGTTTGAAAGCTGTCTGTCCAGCTCTCTTAATGTTGTAGGAAGGCTCCATTCCCGAGCAGCCTTTGTTTCTAGACTGCGTAATTTCAGTCGATGACTCAATAATTCCGGCATGGGATTGATGTATTCCTACTGAAGCAAACAAAGCCGTACCCAAGAATATCGTGCCTAAAGCCGTGCGTAGCGATCGCCGTTTCCAAACTTTGGCAAACTTATTGCAATTCTCAACGGTCATATTTAAGTTCTCCGTAGATGCAGAATTTTTAACGCTAATTTGAGTAATTCCTATCGAGTCAAAACATCTAAATACTTCTCAAATGAATGACTCGAACTGAATCAATTGGCAGAGTTTAACTGCACGTTGTTTTCCTACAAATCAGCGGTGAACTCAAGTTAATGCTTGCTCCCAGCTATTTCTAGGAGAAAAAACACTGATTTTTCTGAAAACCGTAATTTCACCGATTTTTTTGTGTAGCTATAACTTCTGTAAAAATACGTTGGTGAATCTAACTAATGCTGCAAATAAAGGGACTAACCAATGCGTGAACACTTTAAAAAATTAGTTCGAGATTTGAGAGTTCAATTATCTATCGATTAACGATTTCCTCTCAAACTATCCCTGGCAAGCGATCGCTGAATTTGGATGAACAATGTTGTTAATTTCAACTAATCGCTGCTCAAAGACTCAATTCTCGTCTGTTATATCGGTAAAAGCAGAAATACTAGTAATTTAGTGCGATTTTTGTTAAATAATTCTACTGAAATTTAGGACGCGATCGGTAGAAAAACGGAGACTTGAGTTAACTCAAACTACGAAATTCATCTCTTATGACTAAGACTCAAACATCCTCAAATCGACGATTTAGCTATGACTCAGTAAAAACACTGGTACTAGCTAATTCTTGCAGGAGTTACGCGAAAGATCCCCCCTAACCCCCCTTAAAAAGGGGGGAAATTAAAGTCCCCTTTTTAAGGGGGTTGGGGGATCGAAATCTCTAACTTCAAATGCAGATCTAATGAATGCCCCCTTTGTTAGGGGGTTAGGGGATCGAAATCGCTAACTTCAAATGTATATCTTCTGTCTCAAACAAATTTGCTTAAACTACTACAAAACTAAGAGGTAAAGCTATGAAAGCTGTTCTACTTGCTGGCGGACTTGGCACTCGTTTAAGTGAAGAAACTACCATTAAGCCAAAGCCAATGGTTGAAATTGGTGGTAGACCAATTCTTTGGCACATTATGAAGACTTATTCTACCTATGGCATTAATGATTTTATTATTTGCTGTGGCTACAAAGGCTATGTAATTAAAGAGTACTTTGCTAACTATTTCTTACACATGTCCGATGTCACATTTGATATGCGCTTTAATCAAATGAACGTTCACTGCGGTTATGCCGAACCTTGGCGAGTCACGCTAGTTGATACGGGTGATAAAACCATGACTGGCGGACGGCTGAAGCGAGTCAAAGAGCATATTGGTAGTGAAACTTTCTGTTTTACTTACGGTGATGGTGTAAGTAGCGTCAATATTAAACAGCTAATTGAATTTCACAAACAACAAAAAACTTTAGCTACTTTAACAGCAACTCAACCACCAGGAAGATTTGGTGCAATTTGCCTAGAACAGGAACAAACTAAAATTACTTCTTTTCAAGAAAAGCCTACAGGGGATGGCGCTTGGATTAATGGTGGTTACTTTGTTTTGGAGCCAGAAGTTATTGATTACATAGCAGATGACTCCACGGTTTGGGAAAGCGAACCATTAGAAAAATTAGCTTATAACGAGCAATTATCTGCCTACAAACATGATGGTTTTTGGCAACCAATGGATACTTTGAGAGATAAAAACTATCTCGAAGATCTTTGGAAGAGCGGTAAAGCTCCTTGGAAAGTATGGTAGGACACTGAATATGAATACTAAAGGGTGTAATCATTTCTTTATAGGTGTATTAGCGTTGTGTACGACCTTCTTGTGCTTACCAGAAGGAGTACATAAATCTGATGCAAAAATTATTGATTCAGTGATTACAACTGTTAAGCGCCCAGAAATCGGTAAAGGGGGTTCTGCTTGTCAAAAGCTAGCAACTATTCCCCCTACAAAAGGGAACGGACAGAAGGTCTTCAAACATTGGGTAGATCGTTGCGGCGAACGGTCTGAGATGGCAACGAAAAAAACTAAGATTGGTGAAACCTATTGGTATGGATGGTCTATGTTCGTTCCCTCTACTTGGAAAGATACCGATGCAGGATTCGATATCGTAAATCAATTTGGGGCTTTTCCTTCCAAAAAAGGCAGAAGATACAAGTGTGGTGGGATCGGCTCTAAAATCTCTCGCCAAGGTAGTAACTTTATTTTCGATTTGCAACGGCAGGGTAATTTTGTTGATGTCGAATGTACCAAATTCAACTTAGCTAAAGTCTCCCAACTAAGAGGGCAATGGACTGATTTTGTCATGCATGTGAAATGGACGGGAAATCAAGACGGATTCCTCAAACTTTGGTTGAAAACAGGTAACGGTAAATATATTCAAAAGATTAACCATCAGGGAGCTACTTTCTGGAACGATGAAGGTACGGGACCGTACTTCAAGATGGGATTGTATAAGGGCAATCCTAACTTTAAAGGTCCTGCTCCTCGATCGCTCTATACTGCTGAATATCGCCTGGGTGATGCTAATTCCAGCTTTAAGCAGGTTGTACCGCGCCTTTCTAAGCAAAAAATAGCCGAACGATGACTTCAATTCAGCTTAAAAATTAATTGCTACGGCAATTCTAAATTATTCACGAACAACAGTTGTTTTTATCGTAAGGTGGGCATTGCCCACCCTACACTTAAATTTTTCTAGTGAATGGTAGTTGTTCAAGGAGATATTTTTTATGTCATTTGTTATGAACATACTTAAGAAAAAAATTATGACTGGTCGTCTGAGATCGGCGATCGGGATGATTCGATTTCCAATCCGTCAATGGATATTTTCCATCGCTACAAAAAAGCTGGGCTTAAATATAGTAACTAGGGAAGATATTTTAAAAAACAAAGAACAATATTCTTTAATTCAATTTGGAGCAGAGGAATCAATCTTAGTTGACGAGCCTTACAACAAGAACCCCAATGAAATTCCCAGCATCATTTCTAGCAGAGTTGGTAAAGCGAATACCTTAAACCAACCTGGCGTATTTGAAGTTATAAATGCTCGGTTAGTAGGTTCTACAGCCGTAGGATTTGATGCAGCCGGAAACTTACTTGCGGAAACACTCAATCCACTGAATTTAAGTAGAGCTATACCTACCCGTACTCATATCCTTAAATACTTCCCTACTTGGGAAGATCGAGTAGATACAGCCTGTTCTATAGTTATGGGTAACGGTAATTATTTTCACTGGATTGCAGATTATTTAACTCGGCTTCAGGGACTTGAATTCTATCAAGAACAAACTGGAAGAAGACCGACTTTAATTATAGATAAAAATCCTACTAAGTGGCAGATAGAGTCTCTTAGACTTTTGGGATATGAGCCAGAGAATTGTCTACCCTGGAATGGAGCGAGCTTAAAAGTTGACCGATTAGTCATTCCCTCCTGGCGACGCGAACGGCGTATCATACCACCTTCTGTTTGTCGGTGGATGCGACAGCGTATGCTGAGCAATCTAGATAAAGTTGAAAGTCAAAGTGACAGTTTTTCTTCTAGAATTTATATTTCTAGAACCAAAACAACTGGTCGTCAAGTTATCAATGAAGAGGAAGTTTTAGCAGCTTTAGCTCCATTAGGATTTGTATCTTACACAATGGAGAGAATGAGTTTCGCCGATCAAGTTAGATTATTTTCTCAAGCTGAAATAGTTGTTTCGCCTCACGGTGCTGCACTCACAAATACCCTCTTTGCACAGAACTTAAGCGTCATCGAATTTTTTGGTTCCTATGGTAGTCCCTCTTTCTTCCTCTTAGCAAAAGCCTTAGGTTTTCGCTACGCTTGCCTTGCGTCAGGATACAGTGGCAAGAATGAGTTTAGTCAGAAGTATAATGGCGTAACAGTAGATGTAGCTAGATTGCAGGTTCTCGTTGAAGAAATGTTATCTCTATCTAGCGATCGCTCGTTGTTAAGTATGAACTCATAAGTCTTTTTAGATTGGTTCGATAAGCAAATAATAGTTTTTTCAAGAGAGATATTTGCGAGCTTTTCAACAAATTTGATCGAGACAAAATTCGGGTTGCTGCTCGTAAAGCATTAAGTGACTCTCTGTTAATGTCGATCGCCAACTGACAATTACTACTTCCTGATATCCATAGAGCTAGAGCTAGCAAAATGACAACTGAGTCAATAAATATAATCAAGTTTACAACAAAAGCAAGTTGTAGTTATTCAGGGAAAAAATCTCATGGTGTCATCTATAGTGAAATCGCTCAAGAAAAAAATTCTCGTTGGTCGTCGTAGGCAAACTATTTTGCTAATAAAAAGACCCTTGCGCCAGTGGATATTTTCTCAGGCGATCGAAAAGTTCGGCTTAAATCTAGTTACAAGGAAAGAATTACTCGCTCAGCGCAAAAAATATCATGTTCAAAACTTTAGCTCTGGGGAATCAGTTATAATTGACAAGCCCCGCCAAGGTTCAGATGAAATGCCTAAATTAACTGAAAGTATGGGCAGTTTTACTTTGGAAGAGCCTCTAGTATTTGAAGTGGAAAATGCTAAACTTGTTGGACCTGCTGCTGTTGGTTTCGATCGAGATGGAAGCATAATTTCAGAAATAATCAGTGGAAATCTAAAGAGTTTAAGCAGATTACCTGCACGAACCTTAGTTTTAAAGCAATTGCCTGATTTTACTACTCCCCAAATAGATGTAGCTTGCTCGCTGGTGAATCCAACTAGCATGGGATATTTTACCTGGATGGGAAATTTAACTCGATTTGAAGGAATAGAATATTATCAAGCACAAACTGGGATCAAGCCTGAATTAATTATTAATTCTCATCCTACTAGATGGCAAAGAGAATCTCTTAGACTCTTAGGATATGAACCGCAAGATTGTATACAATGGAACGGCTCAAGAATAAAAGTTAATCGATTAGTAGTTCCATCTTATCGTCGCGTACAACAGCTAATCTCACCTTCAGGCTGTCATTGGCTTCGTCAACGTCTAGTTAGTAATTTACCCGTTAAAGGAAGTGAAAAAGGCGATTTTTCCTCCAGAATATACATTGTTCGTACCAAAAAAACAGGTCGAACAATTACTAATGAAGAGGAAGTCCTGTCTATTTTGACTCAATTGGGATTTGTGGGTTACACGCTAGAAGAATTGAGTTTTGCAGACCAGGTTAGACTATTTTCTCAAGCAGAAATGGTGGTTGCTGCTCATGGTGCTGGGTTGGCAAATATCATGTTTGCAGAGAACTTGAAGGTAATCGAACTTTTTGGTTCATATGGTACTGCGGCTTATTTTGTCTTATCTAAAATGCTGGGTTTTGACTATGCTTGCTTAGTATCAGATCCTCAAGGAAAAAACCAGGTGAGTGAGAGATACACTGATATGACAGTAGACATCGCCAAACTAAAAATGCTTCTTGCAGAAATGTTGTCTAGCGATCGCCAACCTTTAGTTAAATCTATTGATGAGCCACAAATTGATGAGCAACAATTAGTTGATTCTTAAATTGCTTGGCGATCGCAATTTCTTCAGCAGGGTGTCCAATGGCTTAAGTAAAACCGCAAGTATTACCTACTAAACAGGAGTGACCCTGGCGGACTGCGTGTGAAGCACTAATGCTCTCTAAGGAAACCTCAACTTTATAGCCTTAATTCGACAGTATGTTTGGATGACGAGCAACAAACAAGTCATAGCTTTTTAAGGAAAGATTTTATGGCATCTGTAAGGAATCTGCTGAAGAAAAAGATTTTAGTTGGTCATCGCATAGTCCTTTATAAAAAATTAAAAAATCACTGCGTAAGTGGATATTTTCTTTTCTTAAGGAGAAGAAAAGTTTTAATATACTGACAAGGGAAGAACTATTTAAAAATAATGATAAATACCAAATTCTCTCCTTTGGAGCTGAAGAAAATATTATAGTTAATGAGCCGTTTAATGGAGTAAATGAACTACCAAATTTAATTAAAACTACAAGTTTGCTTACAGGATCGATTGGCAAATTTACTTTAAACAAGCCTTTTGTAGCTGAAGTAATAAACGCCGAGCTTGTCGGTTCGGCAGCAGTTGGATTCGACCGGGAAGGAGGCTTAATTACAGAAACTGTAATGCAAAATCTAGTAAATATAGAAAAATATTTACCTAATGGCATCCCTGCACAAACCTTGATTTTAAAGAATTTACCTAGCTTCGGCTCTCATCAACTAGATACAGCTTGTTCGTTACTTAATTGGTGGTCTAAGAATTATTCTCATTGGATAGTAGATTGTTTATTGCGGCTTGAAGGACTCGAATATTATCAAAAGCAAACTAAGAGAAAGCCAGCTTTAATTATTGAATCAAATCCTCCTACCTGGAAAATAGAGTCTCTCAAACTTTTAGGATATGGACTAGATGATTGTATACCTTGGAAGGGTTCAAAAATAAAAGTCAACCGACTAATAGTTCCATCTTTTCGACGCGAGCAAGCCTTCCCTGTATCACCCGCCGCCTGCAAGTGGCTTCGTCAACGCCTATTGAGTAATCTTCCTAATATAGAGAGCAGTCAGCGTTCTTTTTCACCAAGAATCTATATTTCCCGCGCCAAAACAACAGGTCGTAAAGTAATTAATGAAGATGATGTATTAGAAGCTCTATCTCCTTTTGGATTTGTGGCATACGCACCAGAAAAGATGAGCTTTGCAGACGAGGTTAGACTATTTTCACAAGCAGAAATGGTTGTTGCTCCTCATGGTTCTGGTCTAGTAAATATAATATTTGCCCAGAACTTGAGTGTCATCGAACTTTTCGGTTCAACTGGTGTTCCGTGCTTTTTAGTTTTAGCGAAATCACTAGGTTTTCAGTATGGATGTCTTACAGGAGACTACAATTCGAGAAACAATCACTCCTTTGAGCAGAACAACAACATAATGGTTGACATTCCTAAATTGCGGGTTTTGGTGGCAGAAATGTTAAACAACAGATATGGCGATCGCCAACCTGTAATTACTACTTATTGACAAGCAACAACTAGCTGGCTACTAGATTGCTTGGCGATCGCAATTTTATTCAGAGAAAGGCAGCACTACCTTGAGTACAGCAATAAATCCTGTTGTACTTAATTAATTTGATTCAACTCCAACTAACAAAAATTCTAATCTTTGCAGGAAAGATGCTGTGGTAAATTTTTTGGTCGCGCCTTTGAGGAATTTGCTCAAGCAAAAGATTTCGGCTGCTCATCGTAGAACAATTGGTGGAGCAATCCGACGCTCAATTCAGCAACAAACATTTCATTTTGTTAGAAAGATCGGCTTGAAAGTCATCACGAGAAAGGAAGTTTTTGAGGGAAATATCAAACATCGAGTTCTTCAATTTAATGCCGAAGAAGCAATTGTCATTAATCACCCCTGTAACGGTTCTGACCAGATTCGAGAAATTTTAAATACAACTGGTCAACATAATTTGTCACAACCATTTGTCATAGAGGTGGAAAATGCTAAGTTAGTTGGAACTATAGCTATTGGTTTTGACGAGGCTGGCAACATAATTGCAGAAACGATTTCGGGAAATCCAGACTGCATTAAATATATTCCAGCTCAAACTTTACTTTTGGAAAAGTTGTCTAACTGGGCAGCACCTCAGTTAGAAGCGGCTTGTTCGTTAACTAACTGGAATAGCGGTTACTTCCACTGGTTGATCGATTGTTTAACCCGACTGGAAGGAATTGAGTACTATCAAGCACAAACTGGAATTAAACCAACTCTAATTATTCATGCTAATCCTCAAGAATGGCAAAAAGAGTCTCTCAGACTTTTAGGATACAACCCAGATGATTGTATTGAATGGAACGACTCCGGCGTTAAAGTTAAAAAGTTAGTCGTCCCCTCTTTTCGACGAGAACACAACATCATATCGCCTACAGCCTGTCAGTGGTTGCGCCAGCGGTTATTGAGCAATCTGTCTGATAATACCAGCATCTCTTTATCGCCTAGAATATATATTTCTCGACCCAAATCAGCCGGACGAAATATCATTAATGAAGCAGATGTTATGGCGATTTTGGCTCCTTTGGGCTTCGTCGCTTATACGATGGAGGAACTGAGTTTTGCAGATGAAATTAGACTATTTTCTCAAGCAGAAATAGTTGTCGCTCCTCACGGTGCTGGTCTCACAAATATAATTTTTGCACTCCAGAAATTAATTGTTATCGATCTGTTTGGTTCGTTTGGTACGCCGTGTTTCTTTGCCTTAGCACAAGCATTAGGTTTTTACTACGGTTGCCTGGGAGAGGGCTTCGATCCAAAGAATAAAACTGGAAAGTACAAAGGGATTACGGTAGATATTGCCAAATTGCAAGTTTTACTGCAAGAAATGTTCACTGTTAGAGATAGCGATCGCCAAGTTGCCAGTGTAGAAGACGCACTATTTCTAACTGGCGACAGTGCCGTCTAAAGAAAGCGATCGCCCAATATACACAAATTCAAGCTTACAATCATGAAAATTCTTGTTACTGGTACGGAAGGCTATCTCGGTTCGTTATTAGCTCCAATTTTGATGCAGCGCGGGCATGAAGTTATTGGCGTAGACACTGGATTCTATAAAGTTGGTTGGTTGTACAACGGCACTCAACTGACTGCTAAAACACTCAATAAAGATCTGCGACAGATTTCAACTGAAGATCTAGAGGGGGTGGAAGCGATCGTCCATATGGCAGAGCTTTCCAACGATCCAGCCGGACAACTCTATCCCAACATTACCTACGACATTAATCATAAAGGTTCCGTCCGCCTCGCTACCTTAGCTAAAACAGCTGGAGTACGGCGCTTTGTCTACATGTCTTCCTGTAGCGTCTACGGAGTTGCAACCGCAGGAGATGTGACTGAAGCATCTCCTGTCAACCCGCAAACCGCTTATGCCGAGTGTAAAACACTTGTCGAGCGAGATGTCACGACAATGGCTGATGATAGTTTTTCGCCTACATTCATGCGAAATGCGACAGCTTTTGGTGCTTCCCCCAGAATGCGCTTTGATATCGTCTTAAATAACCTGGCAGGGTTGGCTTGGACGACTAAAGAAATTAAAATGACCAGTGACGGTACGCCCTGGCGACCCCTAGTCCACGCACTCGATATTGCTAAGGCGATCGCCTGTACGCTGGAAGCTCCGCGCGATATTATTCACAATCAAATCTTTAACGTGGGTGACACGGCGCAAAATTATCGTGTCAAACAAGTTGCCGAAATCATTGCTGAAACTTTTAAAGGATGCAAGTTGAGCTTTGGCGAAAACGGGGCGGATAACCGCAGCTATCGCGTCAGTTTCGAGAAGATTAATACGGTACTGCCGGGATTCAAATGCGAGTGGGATGCACGACGCGGCGCTCAACAATTATTCGATCTATTTACTCAAATTGATATGACTGCGGACACGTTTTTATTCAGAGGATTTACTCGGTTAAAGCAGTTGGAATATTTAATTCAGACTCAGCAAATCGATCGCGATTTCTTTTGGAAGAAGCTAGGCGATTAGAAATCGCGGCTAGACAAACCACTACATTTTGATGAGTGATGCAAAGATCTTGGAGATCCCCCAACCCCCTTAAAAAGGGGGCTTTCCTGGAAAAAGCAAGCGTTGTTTCCCTTCTTAAAAAGGGGGCTTTCCTGGAAAAAGCAAGCGTTGTTTCCCTTCTTAAAAAGGGGGCTTTCCTAGAAAAAGCAAGCGTTGTTTCCCTCCTTTTTAAGGGGGGTTAGGGGGGATCTTACCTCAATCGGTTAGAGGAGTAATCATGTTAGTTGATGCTTTGAAATTACCAGCAGAAACGCTGGTAGAAACAGACATTTGTATTATCGGTGCTGGTGCGGCAGGAATTACATTAGCACGAGAATTGCGCGATCGCCCCGAACAAGTTTGTTTGCTTGAAAGTGGCGGATTTGACTATGAGGAACAGATTCAATCGCTGTATGCGGGAGAGAATACTGGTCTAGCTTATTTTCCCTTGAAAGAAGCACGCGGGCGCTATTTCGGCGGTTCGACCAACTTGTGGGGCGGTTGGAGTCGTCCGATGGATGAAATTGACTTCGAGCATCGTCCCTGGATGCCTTATAGCGGTTGGTGTTTTCCCAAGGCGGAGCTAGACCCCTACTACGAACGGGCGCAAACTGCTTGTCATTTGGGTGCATTTGAATACGATTTGGCATACTGGCAAGAGGCGTTAGCGCAACAATGTCAAGTCCCTGCAACTACAGAGCAGCTGGCTACCTATCTATGGCAGATTATCCCATGTACTCACTTGCGCTTTGGCGAAGCTTATCGCGCCCAAATCGAGCAGGCGAGTAATATTACTACCTATCTCCACGCTAACGTGCTGGAGATTGAAACCAACGACAGCGCTCAAGCCGTAACGCGGCTGTGGGTGGCAAGCTCGGATGGCAAACAGTTCTCGGTAGCAGCAAAAATCTTCGTGCTAGCGGCGGGTGGAATTGAAAATCCTCGCTTGCTCCTAGCTTCCAACCGGGTGCAAAGTGGTGGAGTCGGCAACCAACACGATTTGGTAGGCAGATTCTTCATGGAGCATCCCTATCTCATTTCTGGCAAAGCCGAATTGTCCAATTCAGCTGAGTTATATACGCGAATTAAGTTTCCCGTGGGTGAAACATTTCTGGCAACAGGCTTAGGCTTGTCCAAAGAAGTGCAAGAACGCGAACAGATTCTGAATTTTGGCTTGAGATTATTAGCCATTGACGAATGGTTAGAAGCTTACAAGCGATTGCGATCGCAAACTCAACAGTCAGTCCGACATAAAGCTTTTCCTTCCATTGCAGAAGGACGGAAGAACGCAGGTAAGTCTTCTACAATTGCGGATTTCATCAAAGTCGCTAGCCGTCCCGATCGTTTTGCTGACAGAATGACAAAAAAACTGTTTCAGCAATCCATGGCAGCGCGACAATTCAACAGTTGCGATACCCATTTAATCGGAGAGCAAGCACCAAATCCCGATAGTCGGGTTACTCTCAGCCGCGATCGCGATAAATTAGGGATGAATCGCGTCCAGCTTGACTGGCGTTTGAGTCCGATTGACAAGTATACAATTGCGCGATCGCAGCAGTTAATCGCAGCAGAATTCGAGCGTTCTGGACTGGGTAAAATTCACGTCGAACTAACTGACGATGAAGCGACTTGGCGATCGGTCGCTGGCTCGTATCATCATATCGGCACAACCCGCATGAGTAGCAACCCCAGGGAAGGTGTGGTTGACGAGCATTGTCAAGTGCATGGCATTCACAACTTATATGTTGCTGGTAGCTCGGTTTTTCCCACCAGCGGACTCTCCAATCCTACTCTCACGATTGTCGCTTTAGCGATCCGACTTGCCGATCGCCTGAAAGATCGCCTGGATAACTCTGCTGAAATCAGTCCAGCAGTTGCAGTTCAGGCTCTTTAGTTTAATCGTGAATTTTGCACAAGAGATCCCCCAACCCCATTTTCAAGGGGACTTCTGATTCCCCCCTTTTTAAGGGGGGTTAGGGGGGATCGAGATCTAAAACTTCCAGTCCGTAACCCCTAAACAATTCTGACAGATGAATCACCAGCAACCGCGCCTCAGCATTGGTATGCCCGTGTATAATGCCGAGCAGTATATCATAGAAGCAATAGATGCAATTTTGGCTCAAACCTATACAGATTTTGAGCTGATTATTTCAGACAATGCCTCCAGCGATCGCACTCAGGAAATCTGTCAAGCATACGCAGCAAAAGATCGGCGGATCAAATACTATCGAAACGATCGCAATATTGGCGTTCATCGAAATTACAGACGCGCCTTTCAATTAGCGACAGGCGAATATTTTAGATGGGCTACCCACGATGATATTTGCGCTCCACAAGGGATTGAAAAATGCGTTGAAGTTTTAGATCGAAATCCAGATGTCGTATTGTGCTACACCAAGACTAAATTAATTAACGAGCATGGCACGATTTTGGAGCAAAACTACGATGAAAACCCCCTACTCACTAATTCACCACACGCTCATATTCGCTTTCGGAATTTGATAATTGACTCTTTTTCTCGACGTTATCGCGGTCAGCAACTTTTTGGAGTCATGCGTCATAGTGTTGCTGCAACAACTCCTCTTTTAGGCGATTACTCTGGTGGGGATAAGCCTTTTCTGGCTCGCATGACTTTATTAGGTAAATATTATGAAGTTCCTGAATATTTGTTCTTTAACAGAGAACATTCTCAGCGTTCTTCTAGTAAGGAGATGAATAGTCCCTACCTACGTATGCGGTTATTTAACCCTGATACCAAAGGAGAAAAACCTGTCTTTCCTAGATGGAGTGTTTTCTTAGATTATTTAAGTGCTATTAAAGATGTACCTCTCAGCCTATCCGAACGAATTCGTTGCTATTTAGTTCTCGGGACTTGGTTAGGAAAAAACAAGAACTGGGAGCAATTAGTTAAAGAATTAATTAAGGCATCTGTCTGGTCTATTTATTTTTCTAAACATCGCCAGATGTTAGTACAACAACACCAAGCTGAAATTCCATCAAGTTGATTATAACTGTCATTAGCGATTGGTCATCTATTAAATCATAACGTCTTGCTTTAAGTTTCAGGCGTGCAACCCTCACGGTAAGGGTCTTAAATCACTTTCGTGAAGTTAGACATACTCAAAACGGGATGGGCTACAAAAAATGAGAATTCTAGAAAAAATTTCTCACAAATCTAATTTAACAGCAAGAAAATATCTGACTAATTTATTGGTGCATGAGGTCAAACTTGAGGAGCATTATAAGAATTCTCAAAGAGTAAATTTATCATGTTCTAGTCAAAATATTTATATACCAGAAACTCAACGAATGAATTTTTTCCGCGAGATTAAGCATTTGCAAGCAGCAAATTATTCTCTTCCAGATATATACACGACTACTTTACATGACGTAATTTACTGTACAAAATTTGATATTTTGCTGACAAAAACGCGCAAAGTTATCTCGGATTCCATAAACACCACTATCGAGCAGAATAAATACGATATTGCAGAAAATACTTATTTCAATAAAACAGAAAAAATTGCGGGTATTTGTGCTATTTTTCGTTCGTTTGCCAATGGTTATTATCACCAGCTAATCGATAACATTCCGCGAATTTTCTTGCTCGATCGACCGCAATATAAAGACATAGAAGAAATTAAATTGCTGGCTTCAACAAAAATTTCTAGATCGGAAGAGTTTTTGCTCTCAAAAATACTACCCAACAATGTAAAACTTACCAAGGTAAGTCCAGATAAAAATTATGCGATCGAAAATCTAATCTTTCCTTCTTTTTTAACTCGTCGTCATGCGGGATACTTACCCTCTGATTATTTAAGATTTTTCACAGAGAAAATAACGCCGCAACGACCGCGAAAGAAAATCAATCGTATTTTCATCTCTAGAAGAGATTCAAAAAAGGGACGACATATTTTGAATGAAGATGAACTATTTGATATGTTGAGTAAGTACGGATTCAAGAAATACCTACTTGAACAGATATCAATTGAAGATCAAATCGATCTTTTTAGTGATAGCGAATACGTTATAGGTTCGCATGGTGCTGGACTTGCTAATATTATTTTTGCCGAAGGAGTTAATGTCTTAGAAATATTTCCTACACAGGAGATTTTGCCGCATTTTTACTTCTTAGCAAAATCTCTGAATCAGAATTATGAATACTGGTGCGGTCAGGCAACATCCAAAAACAGCAATTTTGTGGTTAATGTATCAGAGATTGCAAGAATGATAGCTAGTCAAGAAATGTGTCCAACCTAATCTTGTAACCGATAGACATTAGAAACGAAGCTATTTATTTTTAGCTCTAAATTGTTGTAGTCGCAAGTTTTAAGAGGAGTCAAGCAATGAAATCGCTTTTATCTAAAATTAAGCCAACCGATATCTTTTCAGAACCATTTCCTCATATTGTCATTAAAGATGCTTTGGATGAAGAAGTCTACTCAAAGCTGAAATCAGAATGGGCTGATATTGAAATTTTAAGGCAAGGAGAAGACAACAAAGGAACAGATTTGTCCAGCAATAAAAGATTGCATTATTTAGCACAAGAAAGTTTAAATGACGAGCGAATTACTCCTTTCTGGAAAGAGTTTATTGCTTTACATACATCCGATACATTCTTTCAAGAGTTTCTGACGATCTTTAAAGACTATATTGTCCAAATGTATCCTGACTTTGAGCAAAAATATGGCTCGTTTGCAACGCTAAAGTCTGGATTGCGAAAAGTTGACACGTTTGAAAGTGTAGATGTGTTACTCGACGCACTGATTTGTATAAATACACCCGTTATTACTAAACCAAATGCAGTCAGAGGCGCGCACATAGATTTACCAGATAAACTATTCGCCGGACTATTCTATCTGCGCGATCCGCAAGATACATCGACAGGAGGCAATCTGGAAATTTATAAATTTAAGAACGGCAAGCCTTACGGATTTAGAAGCAGTGCAATTGAAGATTCTTATATCAAGCATGTAAAAACAATTGAGTACGATCGCAACGTTCTTATATTATTCCTGAACTCAGTTTATTCGTTACATGGTGTCAGCGTGCGATCGCTAACAGAGTCGCCTCGATATTTTGTGAATTTAGTTGGCGAAGTCAAACAGCCTTTATTCAATCCTAAGCAATATCAAGAATTACCTTCGTTCAAAACGAAATACATCAGAAAACTAGAAAACGCCATCAAAAAAGTAGCTCTGGCAGCCAAGTAAGCGACTCATATAAAGAGGTTTTATTCAGCACATGATCTATAGCGAAACCGAAAAGCTCGCCCCTGACATCACAAATACTATTACCACGCCTGCGACAAATACTATTTTAGTCATTTGTCCTCTCCCATACCCTCCAACCAATGGTACTAGAGTTCATATTTGGGGATTAATTCTGTTCTTCAAACAAACTGGCTGGCGAGTCGTTGTTGCTGCATACAATTGGCCCGGACAGAGAATTTTTAAAGCCGATGGTGAACCTGGAATTGACCTACCAATAGATATAGAATTTCACCTATTTGAACGCAGTTTTCGTTATTCTGTAGCGAAAGATCCGCATACAGCACAAAATCTGCACAAGCTACAAACGCTGATTGACGATTGCAAACCCCAGGTTGTTTGGTGTAATTATTCCGATCTCGTACCGCTAGTCTCTCAACTCGACTTAAAAGGAGCGCATCTCTGGTTTCGACCGCACGATTTTGAACTAGCGCACAACATAGAAACAGCGATCGCCTCTCGACCTTGGAAAACTGGGTGGCACCAAAACACTTTTAAACAAACCGTTAAGTGGAGCAAAAAACTCTTACAACAAACAACCCAATCCTTTGCTTCCGAGCGCCAAATGCATCGAATTTCCGACCGGATCTTTTTCAATGCTTACAGCGACATGCAGTTTATGTCGCGCCTCTACGGTGGGACTGTGCGTAAAGATTGGGTCGTCCCTTTTTTAGAACGAGAACGCATTCCGGTAAAAGATAACAAGTCACCGCTCGATGTTGTATACATTAGCAGCAATTACGTCAGTCCAACCCATCTATCGGGAGTGAGACAGCTGCTACAACGAGTCATTCCGGCAGTCGAGCAAGCCATGCCCGGTCAATTTCGCTTTCACTTTGTCGGCAAGGGTTGTGCCGAGCATTTAAGCCAGTATGCCTCAAACGCGATCGTCATTCACGATTTTGTTGACGATTTGTCAGCTTTCATGCGCGACAACATTGATATTGCTTGTTTGCCAGTGGAAATTGGTTGGGGATGCAAAATCAAAGTTTTAGAAGCAATGGCTTCTGGCTTGCCTGTGATTGGTTTACCTCAGACTTTTCGCGGCGTACCACCAACACCAGGAGCTTACTATGCCTGCCACAGTACGCAGGAATTTGTCTCAGCCTTTAGAGCTTTACAAGATACAAACACACGCCGACAAGCAGCGAATGTAGGATTAACCACCTATACAGCATGGCGAAATGAAGGGCGGCAAATTCTGAGCGAAGCATTAAATCAGTTAACAGGGAGCAGGGAGCAGGGAGCAGGGAGCAGGGAGTAGGGAAAGACAAGGGGGACAAGGGAGAGCGCTCTGGAAAATTCTCCCTTGTGTCCTCCCACACCCCACACTTCCCACACTTCCCACACCCTATTTACTACTTTCCACTGGTTCCACTAGCCACCAGCCACTAGCCACTCATCCGATCGAGGTATTGAAAATATGCAATGCATAGAGCCAGAGCCTAAAACTTATGTTTTACAAGTTGTCGAACTGCTCAAACAAGAAGCAGATGCAATTATCAAAACAGCAAATCAATTACAGCCAGAAGGTATAGAACGAGCAGTTGAGCTGTTGGCTGATTGTCACGGTAAGGTTGTCTTGGTGGGTGTTGGCAAGTCAGGAATTATCGCCCAGAAAATTGCTGCAACTCTAACCAGTACGGGGACATCAGCGGTTTTTCTGCACCCATCTGATGCCTTGCATGGTGATATTGGAATTGTGGCTGGAGGTGACGTTGCTGTGATCTTGAGTAACAGTGGCGAAACCGATGAATTGGTTGCCATGTTGCCCTATCTTAAATGTCGGCAGATCCCAATTATTGCGATCGTCGGCAGACTGCGTTCCACGCTTGCTTACAATGCTGATGTAAGTCTCAATGCAGCAGTCGATCGCGAGGCTTGTCCGTTTAATTTAGTCCCCACAAGTAGTACAACTGTCGCCTTGGCAATTGGAGACGCGCTGGCGATCGCCCTGATGCACGTTAAAGGTTTAACCCCAGAAGCGTTTGCATTTAACCATCCTGCGGGACGATTGGGCAAACGCTTGACTCTCAGGGTAAGAGATTTAATGCACGCTGGCGCGCACAATCCCGTTGTTTCACCTGAAGCCGCTTGGATTGAAGTCTTGAGTGCAATTAGCGAAGGTGGGTTGGGTGCTGTCAATGTCGTAGACGATCTGGGTTGTTTAGTCGGAATTATTACAGATGGCGATTTGCGACGATTGCTACAAAAAGTCAAACATCAAGAGTTGGAAACGCTGACAGCAGGAACGATCGCCACAGCAAATCCAATTGCGATCTCCCCCGATATACTTGCCTACCATGCCTTGGAATTAATGGAAAATCGCCCTTCCCAAATTTCTATCCTGCCCGTAGTTGAGGAACAACGTTGCATCGGTTTAATTCGGGTACACGATATAGTTCGCAGCGGCATTTGATTGGGAGTGGTAGTTGGTAATTGGTAATTGGTAGTTGTGTTGTCCCTCTTGTCTCAATTGTGAATTGCGAATTGAATTGTCTCCTCTGTTCCCCAATATTGATAACTGAAAATGATGAATATTTTGGCTGTAATTCCAGCGCGCTACAACTCGCAACGCTTTCCTGGCAAACCACTCGTCAGAATTGACGATCGCCCAATGGTGCAATGGGTTTATGAAGCGGCTAAACGTTGTCCGGCTTTCAGTCAAGTTGTGGTGGCGACAGATAGCACGGCGATCGCTGACTGCGTGCGTCGGTTTGGTGGGGTGGTAGAAATGACCCGCAGCGACCATCAAACAGGTACGGATCGAGTCGCAGAAGTCGCAGAACGATATCCTGAAATGACGGCGATCGCCAACGTTCAAGGCGATCAACCCTTCGTCACCGCAGATATGCTGACGCAGCTTGTGACTCCCTACTTACAAGGAGAGTCACCCGATATGACGACCCTAGCCTGTCCGCTGCATGAAGAGAGCTACAACGACCCCAACGCCGTAAAAGTCTTGTGCGATCGCCGCGATCGGGCGCTTTATTTCTCCCGCTCCCCCATCCCTTACTATCGCAATGCGGGTTCTGCACCAGTATTTCACCACCTCGGACTCTACGCTTTTAGCCGCAATTTTCTTGCCAAATACGCTCAGTTGACCCCGACACCATTAGAACACTGCGAAGGATTAGAACAGTTGCGCGTACTCGAACACGGCTACGCGATCGTCGTTTGTCAAACTCAAAAAGCCGTGTTGGAAATCAACACGCCGAGCGATCTGCTACAGGCGCAAGCCTTAATTGCTCAAACTGTCGTTAAGCAGTAAATCCAATATATCTCGGTTAGTAACGCAGATCTTGGAGATCCCCCAACCCCCGCCAAATCGGGGGCTTTTTGTTCCCCCCTTTTTAAGGGGGGTTAGGGGGGATCTTGCCTTAACCAAAAAGTATTTGGCAATAAATCACGCACTACGCACCACTACTATTAATAGGAAAATAACAATGCGCGTTATCGTTTGGGGTTTAGGTTACGTCGGTACAGTTGTTGCTGCTTGCTTGGCGCAAGCCGGACATGATGTTATAGGTGTAGAACTCAACCCAGAAAAGGTAAAAGTTTTTAATAGCGGGCGCAGTCCGTTGAAAGAACCCGATTTAGATGAGTTAATTCAGCAAGGAATCGCTCAAGGACGGTTACGGGCTGTAACGGATGGCGAACAATACGTTGCTGAGGCTGATGCTTCTCTCATCTGCGTTGGTACGCCTAGCATGGCGGATGGTAGTCCAATGCTCAACTATATAAAAGGAGTTGCCCAACAGATCGGTAGCGGGTTGAAGCATTCACAACGCTATCACGTTGTCGTTCTCCGCAGTACGGTTTTTCCTGGCGTAACCCGCGATTTTCTCCTACCATTGCTAGAACAGCATTCGCTGCGTTCTGCTGGCGAGGACTTTGGTTTGGTAGTCAATCCAGAATTTCTGCGCGAGACGGAAGCAGTCACAGATTTTCACGCGCCTCCTTATACCGTAATTGGGGAATTAGACAAACGCTCGGGTGATGCGATCGCTCAACTCTATAGCAATATCCAGGCTCCTTTACATCGCGTGGCATTGGAGGAAGCGGAATTGTTGAAGGTAGTTAACAATACATTTCACGCCCTCAAGATCGGGTTTAGTAATGAAATTGGTCGGATTTGCGATCGCCTGGGAATAGATAGTCACGTCCTGATGCAGCTCGTTTGTGCCGATACTAAGCTCAATATCTCCCCTGCCTATCTCAAGCCTGGATTTGCTTTTGGTGGCTCTTGTTTACCAAAAGACTTGCGCTCTCTCATTTTCAACGCTCGGCAGTTGGGGGTTGAAATCCCGATTCTAGATTCAGTACTGCCCAGCAACACGTTGCAAGTTGAAGCAGCGCGGATCAAAATTCACGAAACTGGTGCTAAGCACGTCGGTATCTTGGGTTTGAGTTTTAAAGCAGGTACGGACGATCTGCGCGAAAGTCCCGTTATCAGCCTCATCCGTCAGTTGTGGCAGGATGGCTTAGAAATATCGGTCTACGATCCAGACGTAAATCTAGAGGTGCTATTGGGCAGCAACTTAGAATACCTGCAACGCCAGCTACCGCAAATCGATCGGATTTTGCGCACGGATATCGATAGCGTATTAAATGAATGCCAAACTCTAGTCATTACTCAAAAACGACCGGAATTCACCAACATACAAGGACTCAAGAGTCACGTTGCCGTTCTCGACTTGGTGCGGTTGAGCAACGAGTCTGCCGTTACAGGCTTGGCTAACTATGAAGGGATTTCTTGGCAGAAGAAACAGCCTGCTAAGAAAATCTTGCCATTTGCGGGCAGCGATCGCGCTAACAACAAAGACGTTGCGCCCGTTGCTAGGTAGTAGGTTTTTGAAACAATCGTAGGGGCGCACAGCTGTGCGCCCCTACAAAAATGTGCACCCCTACTCAAATGTGCGCCCCTACAGAATCGTATATCTCATCCATCAGTAACCACAATGATTCAAACCCAAATTTCCAAAACTCTCTCTATTGGTGATGGCTGTCCCCTCACCTTAATTGGTGGTCCCTGCGTGATTGAATCGGGGGACTTTACGCTGAAAATGGCAGAGGAAATTGCTAAAGTGTGCGATCGCTTGGGTGTTTCTTTTATCTTCAAGTCTTCCTTTGATAAAGCCAATCGCACCTCAATTAATTCTTTTCGCGGACAACCGATAGAATCGGGACTCAAAATTCTCCAACGGGTAAAAGAGGAAGTCGGAGTCCCAGTCCTCACCGATATTCACGAAAGCCATCAAGCGGCGACTGTAGCAGAAGTGGTTGATGTTTTACAAATTCCTGCTTTCTTGTGTCGGCAAACCGATCTACTTTTGGCAGCAGCAGCAACAGGCAAAGTTGTCAATGTCAAAAAGGGTCAGTTTCTCGCGCCTTGGGATATGAGGCAAGTCGTGCGCAAGTTAGAAGCAGCTGGAACTAAGCGGATTCTTTTAACCGAGCGCGGTACGAGTTTCGGCTACAACACTTTGGTAGTAGATTTTCGTTCTCTACCACAAATGCGATCGTTGGGTTATCCCGTAGTCTTTGATGCCACGCACAGCGTTCAAATGCCGGGGGGTCAAGGTGATAAATCTGGCGGACAGCGCCAATTCGTACCTTACCTGGCAAGAGCTGCTGCTGCGATTGGAATTGATGCCTTATTTATGGAAATTCACGAAGACCCAGACAATGCACCAAGTGATGGTCCAAATATGATTCCTCTGGCTCAATTGGAAACCGTGTTGAGACAAATTATCAACGTCCGTAACTGTTTAGAAGTAACTCCCGCTCTTGTTTAACATGACAACCATTTTTGAATTTGAACCCGAATTGCGATCGCATAGCAGCTTTCAAGGAGATTCGCACAATATTTCTGAGAGAGATGCACGCTTGTCGCAAGTCAAATTACTAGTTCTTGATGTTGATGGTGTCCTCACGGATGGAGGTCTTTACTACTCCGAAAGCGGTGAGGTTCAACAGCGATTTAACATTAAGGATGGTCAAGGATTAAAGCGATTGATGTACTCTGGCGTAGAAGTTGCCATTATTACAGCTAAGTCCTTTTCATCCACTCTTCATCGCGCCAAAGATTTAGGAATTGATCGCGCTTATCTGGGGATTAAAGATAAATTACCGACTCTAATTCATCTGTGTCAAAACTTAGACATATCTTTGTCTCAAGTGGCATATGTTGGTGATGACATTAACGATCTAGAAGTCATGCACGTTGTTGGCTGTCCTTTAACGGTAGCTGATGCCATGCGTGCCAATCAAGACTGCGCTCTTTACATCACTAAATTACCAGGAGGACAAGGTGCAGTTCGTGAGATCTGCGATCTTATTGTTGCCCTCCAAACGGTGAAATAAATTCACTCGCATAGAAATCAAGTATGTCAACATCAAAAACAATTAAGCGGCTTGTCGTATGTTTTGGTAGCATTCAACTCGTCACGGTTTTGTCAGTCATGAATTATCGAGAAAAGACGCGACAAGACCAGAATTTGCAGTACGAAAACTACCTGCTAATTACTCCTCTATTTGCTCCCCAAGGACAAAGTGAGGAATTTGCTGCTTTGATTGAACAAATGGCTCGGTCGATTTGCACTTGGGAAAAAGTTGCTTATATGCCCTTGGAGCAAAAACAAGCAATTTCCCAAAAAGTGAAGCAGTCTGGTTTATCTAAAGTGACTGACTTGGTTCATGCATTAACCGGGAGTCAGCATTTTGATGAGATTTTTCTAGCGCATGAATACGATTTTGAAGACCAGTTGGTGATGAATCTCTATCAAGATGCCGAAAAGATTTGCTACGGTAACGGCATTGGAGTTTACACGGCACAATCGGCTTTCCCTAAAGCTAATTTATTGAGAGATTCGCGTAATTATCTAGACTTTATCTATAAGTCGTCAAAGGACAAACTCAGAGAATTTCTCCCTCGCAAGCGATCGCTGAGCGAACAAAAGCTAGACATTGGTTATTTCTCGCTGCCATTTGCTTTTGGACAAGAACCGGCAATTCCAACGATTATTCTTGACAGGGATGTTTACCGAGAAACTTTTCAAAAGTTAAGCGCCAAGCTATCTGAGTTTATCGATATTAGTTATATCGAAAACCTACGCGATCGCATCCAAACTGCTCCCACGTCAATTTTACTCACGAGTAATTTCTCTGAGTCGGGTAGAATATCACCAGAAAATGAAATTGCTGCCTATCGAGAGTTTTTGGTCACTAGAGGAATTCGTCCCGATGAAGTTCTCTTAATTAAACCACACCCTAGAAATTCCAGAGAGAAGTTACTGCAATTAAAGTCTAATCTTAGCGCTCTTTATGCAGATGTAATTCTGCTAGCTGAAGACTTTTTGTTTTATCTTCCATTTGAATTAATTTTCATGGAAGTTTTCTTAAACACAGACTTGAAAAATCTGCAAAATCCTAGAGTTTTTACGTTTAGTTCTGCTTGTTTAACGCTGGAATTTGTTTTAGATACCCGTTGTACTCTGGGCTTTGGTAGCGACATAGTACAACAATTCTTTTATCCCGACCATGTAGAAAGTAGAAGCCAACACGAAGCCGATCTCCTATCTACAATTCAGGAAATTAGAAACTTAAATTCCGTTCTCGTCTAATCGCATTTGAACCTACGATTACAAATCAGGGAGAGGAATTATGTCAAATCACCTCAGCATTTCTACTAATCCATTGAAAAAGTGGAGTCAATTCACTTTGCATAATTTAGAGGTTAGAGAATGTTTAATAATCATCGCGATCGACATCAACAGTGGATAGATTTTGTATTTCTTAGATCGATAACGAAGTTACTTCTAGTCTTGGTAACAATTTGGTTGATGCCTTTGAGTAGTAAAGTCAAAAGTGACACTCTCGTTTTTCTCAGTGATTTTGAATCGGGTTACTCTGAATGGGGAACAGAACTTTGCTGTAACTATTCAGCTGAGATTGTCAACTCTCCTATCCGCGCAGGAAACCAAGCTATTAAGTTTACTCTGAAAAAAGAGGATGCTCGCCTATATGGTGTGAAGCGTGCCGAATTGAAACTTGGAGAAGTTCCGCCAGATTCAGAAATATGGTATGGATTTAGTGTTTTCTTACCTTCTGATTACCAACAAGATCCATCTAGTGAAATTATCGCTCAATGGCACGATTTACCAGATAAGAACTTAGGAGAAAAATGGAAATCTCCAGCTCTTTCTCTCAGTACAAAAGATGGTAAATTCATTTTAAACAGAAAATGGGACTCAAAACGAGTTACAGTAGTTCCAGAAGGTAAAGAGGTAGTAGATTTAGGTCTTTACCAAACCGGAAAGTGGACAGACTTCGTGTTTCGTGTTAAGTGGTCTAGTGGTTCAAATGGTCGATTGGAGGTTTGGCAAGATGGCAAATTAGTTGTGAGCAGAAATGGACCGAATAACTATAATGATGCGAGGGGACCATATCTCAAAATTGGAATATATAAGGGTGATTGGAAAAACTACCCAGATAAATCGACCATTAGCGAAAGAGAACTTTATTTTGATGAAGTTAGGGTTGGAGATGCTAACGCTAGATACGAAGATATTGCTCCGCGTGATTGAATAGAAGATGGCTCAGTAGCCAATAAACACTATGATTGAGATGGCTCACTTTCACGGGCTGCATCTACTAATTCGATGAATTGATATTATTCAAACTAATATTGTTTGACTTGACAAAGTTGAAAATATATATTCAGTAAAATTTAAGCGTTAAATTTGAAGTATTAAAAATAATTGATGCCTACCCAAAAACATAGTAAACAAGGGTAACATGGCATTGCCCACCCTACTAATGATGAATTATATAAAAGCTGAGTTAACAAGCAATTTCCGATTCCCGACTTCCGTACGGGCGGGTTTATCCGCACAATTCTGGGTTGTTTCAGGGATATCCTGTAGAAACCCGCCCCTACGACTTCCCAAATTCAATCTTTTTCACTACAAATTCCAGAAAACTAAAATTCCTCATGACTTAATTTATCGGCGGGATATCTCATTTACTCGGGGTAGACAGCGCCCGCTAAAAATGAACATTCTCCACCCTAAAATCTTACCTGAAATGCCCATGCCTGCTCTAATATGGATACATGGTGGAGCGTGGATGGAAGGAAGTAAAGAGCAAGGAATCGAACTGTTACTGCCCTTTGCTCGCCAAGGATATTTGTGCGCTAGCATTGAATATCGCTTGAGTCATGAAGCAATTTTTCCAGCCCAAATTGAAGATTGTAAATGTGCAGTGCGTTTTTTGCGCGCTCATGCGAAAGAATTGCATCTAAATTGCGATCGCATTGGAGTCTGGGGTAGGTCGGCGGGCGGTCATTTAGCAGCGCTTTTGGGGACAACTGCTGGTGTTAAGGAATTGGAAGGTGAGGGGGGCTGGGAGAATTTTTCTAGTCGCGTCCAAGCTGTGTGCGACTGGTTTGGTCCTACAGATTTCAGCCGCATAAATGACTTTCCTCGACAGATATCCCATAGCGCAGCTGATGCTCCCGAAGCATTGCTGATTGGCGGAATTGTTGAAGAAAATCAGGAAAAAGCAATGCAGGCAAACCCGATCGCTTATGTCAATGAAGATGCTCCCCCTTTCGCGATTTTCCATGCAGATGATGACTTTATAGTGCCGCTCAATCAAAGTCAATTATTGTTTGAGGCGCTACAGCAGGCGGGAGTGGAGGTGTCATTAGAAATTGTGAAAGGCGGCGGACACGGGAAAAAATTTGATTCTCCCTTGCTACTGGCGCAGTTAGAAAACTTTTTTCATCGACATCTTTACTAATTCTTCACTAAGTTCGAGCGTCAAAAACAATACAGTGTTTAGAGTGACGATTTGTTTGCGTATATTCAGTTACATAATTTTTGCTGAAAGGGCGTAATAATGTTGTTGATTTTACTGCTAGTGGGATTTTTACTGATAATTACGATCTTTGCGATCGCTCTCGTGTGGGACTACACTCGCGGTATATTTTCCTTTCACAATACTACGAGTGCTACCGCGATCGATTCATCTGCGAACGATCCCGAACCATACCCAGAACAATATGTATTGTCACAACGGATCGAGCATCCAACCGCATGAACGATCTTTACTGGTGAGTCTATTCATCCGAAAATTGTTTGACAATCGCAGTATTTTTCGTTATAAGTAACGTATACAACTTACTAGTTTACTTATCCCAGTGCATGGCATTGTGGGTTGTTAGAAACGACACCGAGAGTGCAGTTTAACAGTCCTAGTGAGTTAGAAGTATTGTTACTTTTTGGAAATGAGCTGCTCGGTCAGATAGTCAGATAATAGTCCCATCCTCAACACGAGTCAAACAATATTTATTATTTAGTTGTATGAAGGCGCGAAATATCGCGCCTTTTTTGCATATCTAAATTTCGCACAGGTTATGCAGTAAGCGGGGAACGGGTTGCCTGTTCCCTCGCGCCGCGCGGTCAGCGAATCAGCTTTTTACCAGCTTTTTAAACGGGCGAGTTGAACATTTGATTGCATTTGATTGTCGAAACAGCGCGATTGGGTAAATCAGTCGGAGCGCACTTGAATTTAATTGCGAATTGCGAATTGCTTTTGTCCTCTACAGAGAATTTCTACATGAACGTAGTTGATTTCCAAACAAACAAGTCACTGCCTTTAGTTAACGATCCGAATAAGACTGTCGTTGTCGGTGATAATAGCCTGACCATAGATGATGTCGTGAGCGTGGCACGGCATGGCGCAAAAGTGCGCTTGAGCGATCGCGAAGATGTTTTGCAAGGCGTTCAGGCATCGTGCGACTACATTGCTGAGGCTGTGGCATCGGGAGCGCCAATTTACGGCGTAACATCTGGTTTTGGTGGCATGGCGAATGTTGTAATTTCGCCTGAATCCGCTCAACTGTTGCAAAATAACTTGATTTGGTATCACAAAGCAGGCGCGGGACAAAAGTTGTCGAAACCAGACGTACGAGCGGCGATGCTCTTGCGGGCTAATTCCCATATGTATGGAGCGTCAGCGATTCGGCTCGAACTGATCCGGCGCGTAGAAACTTTCTTGAATGCCGATGTCACGCCACACGTTCATGAATTTGGCTCAATTGGGGCGAGTGGCGATCTCACGCCTTTGGCATACATTACAGGGGCAATTACCGGACTCGATACCTGTTATAAAGTTGACTTCAACGGGGAAGAGGTTGATGCTCCCACAGCTCTAAATCGACTGGGATTACAACCATTGCCACTCCTACCTAAAGAAGGGCTGGCGATGATGAACGGGACTTCGGTAATGACGGGGATTGCGGCAAATTGCGTTTACGACGCGAGAGTTCTCCTCGCACTCTCAATGGGAGCGCACGCCCTTGCGATTCAAGGTTTGTACGGGACGAATCAATCATTCCACCCGTTTATCCACGATCGCAAACCGCATCCTGGGCAAAAGTGGGCAGCTAGTCAAATGCTCGATCTTTTGGTGGGTTCGCTGTTAATCCGCGATGAGTTAAATGGCTCGCATGACTATCGCGGTGGAGATCCGATCCAAGATCGTTATTCCCTGCGTTGCTTGCCCCAGTATATGGGTCCCATCGTCGATGGTTTGGCAGAGATTACGACTCAAATCGAGCAAGAAATGAACTCGGTGACTGACAATCCCCTAATCGATGCCGAGCAACAAGCTAGCTACCACGGTGGCAACTTCCTCGGACAGTACGTAGGCATGGGAATGGATCGCCTGCGCTACCACATGGGGATGTTAGCCAAGCATCTCGATGTCCAAATTGCGCTTTTGGTCGCTCCCGAATTTAACCACGGGCTATCAGCGTCTTTAGTTGGTAACAGAGAGCGCAGCGTCAATATGGGCTTGAAGGCACTGCAAATTACTGGCAACTCGATCATGCCAATATTATCGTTCTATGGCAACTCGATCGCCGATCGCTACCCCACCCATGCCGAACAATTCAACCAAAATATCAACAGCCAAGGATTTGCTTCCGCCAATTTAGCACGGCGATCGATCGAGATCTTCCAGCAATATATGGCAGTGGCGCTGATGTTTGGAGTTCAAGCTGTCGATTTGCGGACGCACTTAATTGCAGACCATTACGACGCAAGCGAGTGCGTTTCACCTACAACCAGAGAGTTGTACCTAGCCGTGCGCGAGGTCGTTGGCGTACCACCTTCAGCAGATCGTCCCTACATCCGCAACGATAACGAGCAACCGCTAGACGATCATATTGCTCGCATTGCCGCTGATATTGCCTCTGGTGGTCGGATTGTGGCAGCAATGCAAAGTGTTTTGTCTAGTTTGAAAAAATAAATTGGTAGGGGCGCACAGCTGTGCGCCCCTACACGATCGTGAATCTCGTCTGATTGAAAACGGATATTAAACACTGTCAATATACCAGCGTCATGAACATCACACAGCACATAGAGCGCGGTTGTCATTTATTTCCCGATAAACCTGCACTGATTTTTGAAGGCACGACTTTTACTTATGCTGAGTTAGATCGGCTAGCTAATCGCGTTGCCAACGGGTTGCGAGAATTGGGCGTTCACCGTAGCGATCGCATTGCCTTATTTTTGCCCAATATTCCCGAATTTATCATCTCCTATTTGGGAATTTTGAAACTGGGCGCGATCGCCGTCTCGCTCAATGCCATGCTCAAAAGCAGTGAAGTCAAGTTTATCCTCGACGATTGCGGTGCTAAGGCTGTGGTGACGACAGCAGATCTGGTGAAAAATATTCCCCAACAAGACTTACCGCAGCTCAAACACGTTCTGATTGCTGAAGGTACGGCTACTGAGGGAACTAGCCTCGCCGAACTGATGGCGAATGCTTCACCCAGCGCCCGTGGGATAGAAATGGATCGCTACGCTCCGGCGGCGATCGTCTATACTTCGGGAACGACGGGGTTTCCTAAAGGAGCTACCCTGTCTCATGGTAATTTAATTTCTAACAGCTACTCGCAACAGCATTGTTGTGGAATGCAGGCTGAGGATCGGATCTTACTCTATCTGCCGCTATTCCATTGTTTCGGGCAAAATGCCGTTTTGAATGCCGGACTTAATGCGTGTGCCACGCTGGTATTACACCGCAATTTCGATCTGACAAAAATCCTGAAGTCTGTCACTGACGAACAAATCACCATGTTTTTTGGCGTGCCGTCAGTCTTTCTTGTTTTGCTGAATATGGATTTGCCTAAAGACCAACTCAAGTCAGTGCGGTTTTTCTTTTCTGGTGCTGCACCCCTCCCAACAGAAGTGGCTCAGAAGTGGTACGACAAGTACGGGCTGGTGGTTCATCAAGGCTACGGTTTAACCGAAACATCGCCCTGCGCCAGCTACAACCACGACTATATCTATAAACCTGGGTCGGTTGGGACGGCGATCGAAAATGTGGAAATGAAAATTGTCAACAATGGCAAAGAAGTCGAGCCAGGGGAGATAGGCGAGATCGCGATTCGGGGTCCCAACGTCATGCTCGGTTACTGGAATCGTCCGTTTGAAACCGCCGAAGCGATTAAAAATGGTTGGTTTTACAGTGGCGATATCGGACGCATGGACGAAGATGGCTTCTTTTACATCGTCGATCGCTCTAAGGACATGATCAACGTGGCTGGGTTTAAGGTGTATCCCACGGAAGTTGAAAACGTCATCTACGAACATCCAGCCGTTGCTGAAGTTGCTGTCTATGGCGTACCCGATTTAGAAAAAAGCGAAATCGTCAAAGCCAACATCATTCTGAAGCCAGATTGTAACGTCACCGAAAAACAGATGATTGCCTTCTGCGCCGAAAGAATGGCAGCTTACAAGATGCCAAAAACGATTAAATTTGTCGATTCCATTCCCAAAAACCCCACAGGCAAAGTGTTGAAGCGGGTTTTGCGCGATGAAGCAGCCAACGAAGCCGCGCTGAAAAAAGGCAATGCTGCTGTAGGGGCGATCGCCAAACCAATTCCTTTAGTCGCTACAACATCAGTGCCTAGTAACGATACAAGCGGCGGCGGCGTACTCAAATCGTTGGGGAATATTTTCAAACGCCGAAATTGATCGACTGAACCGCATTATTGCCATACATCTGTAGGGGCGCACAGCCGTGCGCCCCTACAAGTCGTGTATCTCATCCCATCGCCAACAGCTATTATGAGCCATTCTGCCCAAACAGTTAGATTAGACCAATCCAATTTAGAAGCAGACTATGTAGCACCCCAGAATTCTACCCAAACTCAACTGGTCGAGATCTGGGAACAGCTTTTAGAAATTACGCCCATCAGCATCAGAGACAATTTTTTTGAGATTGGGGGAGATTCGCTACTCGCCGTCCGTCTGTTTGCGCAAATCGAGCAAACATTTGGCAAAAGTCTTTCCCTATCTACCTTGCTCCAGTCGCCGACGGTGGAACAACTAGCAGGCGTTCTCGGTGAAACAACATCACCATCTTGGTCTTCTCTCGTGCCAATTCAACCAAATGGCTCGAAACCACCGTTCTTTTGCGTTCATGGTAATGGCGCAAACGTGCTTGTGTTTAACGAATTAGCTAACCATTTGGGAACGGAACAGCCTTTTTATGGATTGCAAGCACGCGGAGTCGATGGCAAAGAAGCAGCCCTAGATCGAATTGAAGATATGGCGGCTTTCTACATTCAAGAAATGCGTACCGTCCAGCCGCAAGGACCTTACTTTGTAGGCGGCTTTTCTTCTGGAGGCTTGGTGGCGTATGAGATCGCCCAGCAGTTGCACGCAGAAGGCGAGCAAGTCGCTTTTTTAGGCTTGTTTGATACCTTTGTGCCTGGCAGTTTCCCACCAGTATCAAATTCAGAAAGACTGGCGCGTCACTGGCGCAACCTTTTCCGACTGGGAGCCAAATATCCTTTAAAAATGCTCAGAAGTGCATGGCTGAGAGTATACAACAAAAATGTTTGTCGGCTATATCAATTATTCAGAATTAAGTGGCTGAACTGGCCCTACGAACGGAAAAGAAGATATATAGGAATTTGTATCAGGCGTGCAGTAAAAGCTTACGTACCGCAAGTTTACCCAGGTCAGGTAACTTTGTTTCGCGCTAGCGAACCCCCGATGGGTTGGTACTACATGGGACGAGATTTTCCCACACCCGATGATTGGTACGACCGAGATCCGCAATACGGCTGGGGGAACCTTGTCGGAGAATTGGAAAGCCACGACGTTTCCGGTCATCACGGCTCAATGCTCAAAGAACCTCATGTCGCAGGCTTGACCGAGAAATTAAGAGCTAGCTTAGATGCCGCATTAAATACAGCAGAATTGACTGGGAGTAATCATGTTAGTTGATGCTTTGAAATTACCAGCCGAGACGCTGGTAGAAACAGACATTTGTATTATCGGTGCTGGTGCGGCAGGAATCACCCTCGCACGCGAATTGCGCGATCGCAAAGAACAAGTTTGTTTGCTCGAAAGTGGCGGATTCGACTATGAGGAACAGATTCAATCGCTGTATGCGGGAGAGAATACAGGTCTGCCTTATTTTCCCTTGAAAGAAGCGCGGGGGCGCTATTTTGGCGGTTCGACCAATCTCTGGGGCGGTTGGAGTCGTCCAATGGATGAGATTGACTTCGAGCATCGTGCTTGGATGCCCTATAGCGGTTGGTGTTTTCCCAAAGCGGAGCTAGACCCCTACTACGAACGGGCGCAAACTGCTTGTCATTTGGGTCCGTTTGAATACGATTTGGCATACTGGCAAGAGGGATTAGCGCAACAGCAACGGCGACAAGTGCCCTTTTCGACAGACGAGCTGGCTACTTATCTGTGGCAGATTATCCCATCAACACACTTACGCTTTGGCGACGCTTATCGCGCCGAGATCGAGCAGGCGAGTAATATTACTACCTATCTCCACGCTAATGTGCTGGAGATTGAAACCAACGACAGCGCTCAAGCCGTGACGCGGCTGCGGGTAGCAAGCTCCGATGGGAAACAGTTCTCGGTAGCAGCAAAAGTCTTCGTGTTGGCAGCGGGTGGAATTGAAAACCCCCGCTTGTTGTTAGCTTCCAACCGGCTGCAAAGTGGTGGAGTCGGCAACCAATACGATTTGGTGGGCAGATTCTTCATGGAGCATCCCTATTTAATTTCTGGGAAACTACAGCCTTCCCGTCAAATCCCCCTATACACGGGCAGAAATTGTCAGATTGATGAGACATTTGTGGCGACGGCTCTAGGACTATCGAAAGAAGTGCAAGAGCGCGAGCAAATTCTCAACTTCGCCGCGAGACTGATACCTTACGAGGAAGAATGGGTACGAGCCGTGACGCGATTGAAGCGTTTGGGTAAACCGCGCCCGGTAGGACATCAAGCTTTTCCTAAGCTTCAGGAACATAAGGAACACAGGCGGAAGTATTTCCCCAGCATTAAGGAAGGTAACAAGCACAGCAATGACACGACTTTACTTCAAGATCTGACCACGGCGATCGCCAATGTCGATCGGATTGCGGCTAAAGCCTATCAGAAGTTGCTGAAAAAAGGCTCCTCGAAACAGCCGCAATTGTGCGAAACTCACTTAATTGGGGAACAAGCACCGAATCCCGATAGCCGAATCACCCTCAGCCGCGATCGCGATAAATTAGGGATGAATCGCGTCCAGCTTGACTGGCGTTTGAGTCCGATTGACAAGTATACGATTAAGCGATCGCAGCAATTAATTGCGGCAGAATTCGAGCGTTCTGGACTGGGCAAAATGCAAATCGAAATGGGCGACGATGACGCTTCCTGGCGATCGCTGCGCGGTTCATACCACCACATCGGCACAACCCGCATGAGTCACAATCCCAGGGAAGGTGTGGTTGACGAGCATTGTCAAGTGCATGGAATTCACAACTTATATATCGCTGGTAGTTCCGTCTTCCCCACCAGCGGACTCTCCAATCCTACACTCACGATTGTGGCTCTAGCCATTCGGCTAGCAGATCGAATTCAAGAGCAGATGAGTCGTGCTGAAGCCACAGCAGGAGCGATCGGATAACTTGCTCGACCCGCTGTTGTGTCGGCGACTTATTCCATAGGATGAGATCCGCAAGTAGGGGCGCACAGATGTGCGCCCCTACGATTTATGGCGATCTAATGAGAATCGCTATTTAAAGTCGCCTAGCACAAGATTAAACGTCAAACGCAAACTGGGTGCATCTAAAAAGAGTTATGAAACTAAGTGTAATCATTCCCTCTTACAACGAAGCTGGCACTATTTCCGGTCAGCTTGAAGCACTGACAACCCAACAGTGGTATCAACCTTGGGAAATTATTATTTCCGATAACGGTTCGACAGATGAAACAGTCGCGATCGCCGAGCAATATCAGGAAAGATTACCTAACCTACAGATTGTGGACTCATCCGATCGGCAAGGTGCGGCACACGCTAGAAATGTGGGTGCATCTGTGGCTGCGGGTGAGGCATTGGCATTTTGCGATGCCGATGATGAGGTAGCTGCTGGATGGGTATCGGCTATGGGCGAAGCGCTCTCCCAGCACGATTTTGTGGCTGGCAAGCGCGAGTACACAAAACTCAACGAACCTTGGACGCTCACGTATCGCCCGCTGACTCAGGTAGATAAGTTGCTAACTAGCCATCCCCCTTATCTACCCCATGCTTCTAGTAGTAACCTTGGGATCAAGCGCTCGATCCATGAAGCTGTTGGTGGATTTGATGAAACTATGCTCAAAGTGCAAGACACTGACTATTGCTGGAGGGTGCAACTTGCTGGCATAAAACTCCATTTTGTCCCAGAAGCAGTGGTTCATTACCGCTTGCGCGATCGCTTAAGAGCTATCTACCGTCAGGCGCGTCTTGCAGGGGAGTACAACGTGCTGCTGTACAAAAAATACAAAGCGCTAGGGATGCCTAAACTTTCCTGGAAAGCAGGCTTAAAGTCTTGGTGGCGCATATTAAAGCAATCTCCGCAAATTTTTTCTCAGCAAAACCGAATGAAATGGGTGGCACATTTTGCTCGCCGCTGGGGACGCTTGCAAGGTTGTATCAAGTATCAAGTTTTAGCCCTTTAGTTTAAAGGGTAAGGGCGCACATCTGTGTGCCTTTACATATCGAAATAGCATTTTAATTACACGGCAAGCATCTACAAACAAGAATGAAAATCACAAATAAGGCGAAGTTATTTTGGCTTACGTCAGGGGGGCAATCTGCATCGTTCACTTATCTAACCATGCAGAAAAATGAAGGTATGTTACTTTATTCAAAGTCACAGAAATCCACAGCAAATTTATCGTCTAATTCGGACTATTAAAAAACAAAGCCCTAACTCTATAGTCTTGGTTAATCATGACTTTAGTGTGTCTAACTTAGATATAAGAGATGTAGGTAATTATTCGGAAGTTGAAATAATCAAAAGAAATAAATCGGCTGCAAGAGGTAATTCCTCAATTTTAGAAATTTATTTAGATGCAATTAATTGGTTACTCGCTCGTAAATCTGATTTTGATTGGTTAGTTTGTCTTTCCGGTCAAGATTACCCAACTCAACCTATATCTAAAACTGAGGAATTTCTGGCTCAAACTGAATACGATGGCTTTATCCGCTATTACGATCCGCTGGCAGAAAAGTCCGCTTGGAATGAGAAGAGTATTCAGCGATTTTTCAATCAGTATATCCAACTTCCAGAATCAGCCGCTTGGCTGCTAAGAAAGTATTCTGGAAAAATTGAACACTACACACCGCTGATTGTAAAATGGCGATACTCTATGATCGGACTGAAAACAAAAACTCCGTTCAATCGCAATTTTAAATGTTACAGAGGATGGCACTGGAATACTCTTTCTCAAGCCTGTGTCAAGTTTTTAATGAACTACTTGAACGAACATCCTGACATATTGAGGTATTACAAAAGAACGATCGGTCCTGAAGAATCTCTAGTTCAAACTGTGTTAGTCAATAGTCAGCAGTTCAATCTTTGTAATGATGACAAGCGTTATCATGACTATCCTCTAGAACTTGGCGGTTATGCTAGGTTGCTAACTGTTAAAGACTATCCGATCGTCACTAACGGTAATTTTCATTTTGCCAGAAAATTTGATGCCGAGATAGATAGTGAAATCTTGGACTTGCTTGACGCTCAAGCCTTAAATAATTCTCCACTTGCACCCGAACGTATTCAAAAGAGTAACAGTTGTGACTGAATATATGGATCGCAGTTTAACTCAAAATATCTGGACTCAAATTGGCAAAATAAGACAACCAGATAAATTACTCAGCTTTCTCGTAACTATCTGGTCGCGCTTTTGGATGAAATTTGCTGGATTAGGCTATTTCGGGCGATTTGCTACTTGGCTTGCTACCTGGTTCATTCCACCTTACTACGAGCGTCGTCGTTTAGCTCAATACAACTCAAAAGGATATATCGCGCCTAGTGCCACCGTGTATCACTCCCAATTAAAACTCGGCGCTAACGTTTTTATTAGCGATCGCGTTTTGATTTTTGAGGATCGCAATAGTGGTTCAGTTCAGTTAGGCGATCGGGTGCGCCTGCATCAGGATATTTGCATTCAGACGGGGAATGGTGGCAGTTTGCAAATCGGAGAGAATACATCAGTTCAACCCCGCTGCCAGTTTTCAGCCTACAAGTCAGCAATTCAAATTGGCAGCAATGTCTTGATTGCCCCCAATTGTGCTTTCTATCCCTACGATCATGCGATCGCGCCAGATCTGCCGATCGCGAAGCAACCTTTACAAACCAAAGGAGGGATCGCGATCGAAGATGATGTCTGGTTAGGCTTTGGGGTCATCGTTCTAGATGGGGTACGCATTGGTAAGGGTGCTGTCATTGGTGCTGGTGCAGTTGTGACGCAAGATATACCGGAAGGCGCGATCGCTTTGGGCGTGCCTGCCCGTGTCGTGAAACTGCGCAGTAGTTTAGCAGAGTCAAATCTCGTACCCAGCCCCAGCAATTAAAAGATATTCAACCCTAATACTTTTCAGTCAAGACTAGATCCCCCCTAACCCCCCTTAAAAAGGTGGGAACTCTTGCCTCCAAAGAACTCTTGCCCCCTTTTGAAGGGGGTTGGGGGATCGCCAAGCTCTTTGGTCTTGTCCCCAAAGAACTCTTGCCCCCTTTTGAAGGGGGTTGGGGGATCGCCAAGATCTTTGGTCTGACACGTAAATGTATTAGGTCTTGTCTGTGTAGCCGCGAATTTGATTCGCCAAATTAATTATGTTTGTTGATGCTAGGACATTACCAGAAGATACAGTCATTGACAGCGAAGTTTGCATCATCGGTACTGGTCCCGCTGGAACTACGCTGGCACATGAGTTGCGATCGCAGAACTTTCGCGTTTGTTTGCTCGAAAGCGGCGGAACCGAGTTGGATGAAGCCACGCAGTCTCTCTCCCAGGGCAGGATAGTTGAAGAAATTAAACAAAAGCTTGACAGGTCTCGCTGTCGTCAATTTGGTGGCACTGCTAACCGCTGGAGAGATCGCACCGGAGAAAACCACTACAGCGTCAGACTGCTGCCACTAGACAAAATCGATTTTGAACAGCGAGATTGGTTGCCATATAGCGGCTGGTCGTTTGACAAATCTCACCTCGATCCGTTTTACGAACGCGCTCAACACTTATGCCGACTGCGACCCTTCGCTTACCATGCAGAAGACTGGGAAGACGATCGCACTCCACGGCTACCTTTAGCTGAGGGGCGACTTGAAACGACTATGTATCAGTTTGGACCGCGCAACGTCTTCACGCACGAACTCAAAAGCGAAATTGCGCGATCGCCAAACATTACAACTTATCTCAATGCGAATGTTGTCGAGATTGAAACTAACGATACGGCTAAAGCGATAACTCGCGTTCGAGTCGCTTGTTTGTCGGGAAATCAATTTTGGGTAGCCGCCAAAATCTTCGTTCTTGCCACGGGTGGAATTGAAAATGCTCGCTTGTTGCTGCTGTCAAACAAGACTCAAAATGTTGGATTAGGCAACCAAAACGATCTGGTTGGCAGATTTTTTATGGAACATCCAATTTTTCAAATTGGCGTGTTTCGACCGAAAGATAGACAGTTATTTAATTCAACAGCATTATACGATCTCCGCTGGGCAAATAACATTTTAATTATGGGCAAACTGAGTCTGACAGACGCAGTGATGCGCCAGCAGCAATTATTAAATACGAGTCTAATTATCGTACCGAAATCTTTATCATACGAGTCACCTGCCGTCAAGTCTCTGAAACCTTTTCTCTCATCAATACGACGGGGCAAATTGCCAGAGGCGCGATCGCATTTGCAAGTAGCAATTGATGGGATAGATGAAATTAAGTCTCATATTTATAGACGCACTTTTAAAATCGAAGAAACGCCCTATACCATTAGCGAAGGCGGTTGGTCGTACTTTCAAAATAATGAAAAAAGATTTGGTGCGTTTGAAGTTTGGGCGGCTACGGAGCAAATACCGAATCCAGACATTCGAGTCACGCTAGGCGAGGAACGCGATCGCCTGGGACTCAGGAGAATACAACACATCCGCTGGCATTCGAGCGAGCTAGAAATTCAGAGCAACTTGCAGGTAGAAGAAATCCTTAGAGCAGAAATTGCTCAAGCCGATCTCGGTCAGTTTCAGTCATGGCGCGAACTGACCGGACGTACTAAACCCAAGTACTACGGTGGAATGCATCACATGGGAACAACGCGAATGCACGTCGATCCCAAACAAGGTGTGGTCGATGAAAACTGCTGTATTCATGGCATTGCTAATTTGTACGTCGCAGGCAGTTCTGTTTTTCCTACTGGGGGTGCTGCCAATCCAACTCTGACTATTGTTGCTTTAGCAATGCGACTGGCAGATCGGATTAAACATGTGATGAAACTAGATGCGATCGCCATAGGCAACGAGCAGTTGTTGCACGTCCAGTAGCGAACAACAAATACAACTACATTTTTACAAACTAAGCAATTTCATGACGATTGCAAATAATTCAGCATATTACGAGATCGACCCACTCAGCGCATTTTCCGAGCGCGGAGTAGATTATGCCAAGTATCGACCGACTTACCCACCCAACGTCATCGATACTATTTTGAGAGAACTGGGTGAACCATCGCAGCTAGCAGCAGCAGATGTTGGAGCTGGTACGGGTATAGCCTCGCGGTTGCTAGCAGAGCGCGGTATCCACGTCTGGGCGATCGAGCCGAATACTTCAATGCGAACCGCCGCCCAAAATCATCCCTTGGTAAAATTCTGCGATGCTAGCGCCGAACAAACTCATCTCCCAACCGCATCGGTCGATCTAATTACATCTTTTCAGGCTTTTCACTGGTTTAATCCTCAGCCAACCCTAGCAGAGTTTCACCGCATTCTCAAACCATCTGGACGACTGGCGATCGCTTGGAATCAACGAGCAGCAGATGACGAATTTTCTGTAGAGTTCGATCGCCTCGTGAAAGCATCAATGAGCGAGCTACCAACGACCAAGCCGCAAAACTCAGTCGCTCGGATCTTGATGTCGAGTTCGCATTTCGGGCGCGTCCGTCGCCATACTTTTACTTACAAGCACGAGTTAGATTTGGTGGGGACAGTCGGTTACGCGCTCAGTAAATCATTTGTCCCTCAAGAGGGAGCAGCGCATCGACAACTACTTGTGGATTTGCAGGAATTACACGCTCGTTGGGCAGACGAACGCGGCATGGTGAGCTTTGTTTACCATACAACCCTTTATCTTGCTCAGCCGCAGCATGGTTTGAATAAACTACGTAGGCTTTTTTCTAATTGGCTAATAGCTAAATAGCAGGGAGCAGGGAGCAGGGAGCAGAGGGGCAGAGGGGGACAAGGGGGACAAGGGGGACAAGGGGGACAATTCTGGTTCCATCACCCACCAGCCACCAGTCACCAGTCACAATTGAACCCCACACCCTAAACCCTAAACTCCACACCCCATTTATCACGCATATTTGGCGATCGCTCATTCGCAACCAATATCTAGAAATCATATATCTAGAAAGCACATGCACATCAAACTTCCCACGCCAGTTCGCAATTTTCTAGTAGCTACGAGCTTTTGGAAAGAATATTATTTTATCCTGCGCGAGTTCAAGCACTTTCGACAAATTGCAATTCTGGCAGCAGTTTTCACCTTGTCAGCGGCAGTATTGGAGGGCTTTGGAGTTGGGTTTATCTTAGCTGTCTTACATAGCGTACTCAATCCCAACGCCAAACCAATTCAAACTGGGGTGGGCTGGTTTGATGTGTGGATTTTAGCGGTCAATGCTTCTACCAGCGAGCGACTCTTCCGCTCGTCTGCTTTAGTTCTGCTCACAACTCTACTACGGTTGGGCTTGACGTACTTAGGACGGCTTTACGTTTTTACGGCTCAGTATACTTTAGGATATCGGTTAAGCTTGCAAGTTTTCGAGCAGTTGCAAGCACTCAGCTTGAGTTTTTTCACCAAGACCCGTGCGGGAAATTTAGTTAACAGCCTGACGAGCGAAGTCAATCAAATTACGCTGGCTTTTGATGTCCTAGCTACTTTTTTCACGCGGGGTTCGACTCTCATCGCATATACGATCTCCATGTTCATGCTGTCCTGGCAGCTGACGGCAATTACAGCCATGCTGTTCGGCTTGCTATCGGTGGGGATAACCAGTCTATTAGGGCAGATCCGAGAAGCGAGTTTTGCTACCACAAAGGCTCGACGCTGGTATGTTTCAGTAGCGTTGGAATTTATCAATGGAATTCGCACCGTTCAAGCTTTCGCTGCCCAAGACTTCGAGCGCAAGCGATTTCACGATGCGAGTTTGCAACTATTGCAAGCTAGTACTAAATCCAGAGCTGCCCAAGCGTTAGTAGAACCTGTCTCGGAAGGGATAGCTACTTTTATCCTGTTTGGCATTTTGTTCTTAGCATTTGCTGTCTTAATCCCAAACGGACAACTGCAACCAGCAGGTTTGCTGACATTTCTGTTTGTCTTGTTACGTCTAATGCCAATTCGCCGTCAATTAGATGGAGCCAGAGCGAAGTTCAGTAGTTTTCAGGGATCGTTCAGCAATATTAAAGAGCTATTGCGGACTGATAACAAAACGTATTTACGCAATGGCAAACTTCAGTTTTCCAAGTTACAGCGAGCAATTGAGTTTGTGTCTGTAGATTTTGGGTACGACAAGCAACATTCAGTATTGCATAACATCAAGCTGACGATTAACCGTGGTGAGATGACGGCATTAGTTGGATCTTCTGGTGCTGGCAAAACGACGTTGGCAGATTTAATTCCGCGATTTTACGACCCAACCCAAGGACAAATTTTCATTGACGGTATCGATCTGCAAAATTATGACATTAAATCGCTGCGTCGCAAGCTAGCTGTAGTCAGTCAGGATACATTTATCTTCAATGCTTCTGTGCGAGACAATATTGCCTACGCTTTAGAAGAGGTAGACGAAGATGCGGTGTGGGAAGCGGCTCGACTCGCTAACGCACTGGAATTTATCCATAAACTACCTGAAGGCTTTGATACTCAATTGGGAGAACGGGGAGTACGATTATCTGGAGGTCAGCGCCAGCGGTTGGCGATCGCCCGTGCCTTGTTACGCGACCCAGATATTTTGATTTTAGATGAGGCGACAAGTGCTTTAGACTCCGTGTCCGAGCGGCTGATTCAAGAGTCATTAGAAAAGCTATCTCAAGGGCGCACGGTGATTGCGATCGCTCACAGGCTTTCAACTATCGTTCGCGCCGATAAGGTTGTCGTGCTAGAACAAGGACGAATTCTCGAACAAGGAACTTATCAAGAGTTGCTGCAACAGCGCGGCAATCTCTGGAAGTATCACCAAATGCAACATGAAGTCAGTCAGATGAGCTAACACCAGATTTTGGTAATTGGTAATTACCCCATATGCGACTTTTTTCTTAGCCCCCTTTTGAAGGGGGTTGGGGGATCTTCAACTGCACTACTGAAGAAGAGATCCCCCCTGACCCCCCTTATGAAAGGGGGGGACAAGAGAAAGTTGCACCGAAGCGTTACTTGGTAATTGGTAGTTGCTCCCTCAGCTCTCTTTCCCTTACACCCTACACTCTATTTCCACTCAGGACTGAAACAACTGTGTCAACTAACACAAGGGCAATCAAAATTCTACTATATGGAAAATCTTTTCCGGTCAATTATCGTTCTAAGGTCTTAATCGATCTGCTTCAGCGATCGCAATATTGTATTGCTCAATTTAATCCCGACTTTTATTGGACGAGCAACAAGTTCTTAACTCTATTTTCTTGGATCGACTTTTTTATTAAGGCTATCTTTGCCGATGTGATATATTTGCTGCCCAAAAATACCATTTATATCAAAAATGTTCTTTGGGTTGCTAAGCTGCTGCGTAAAAAATTAATCGTAGAAATGCATATCTCGCTTTACGACAATTATGTAAAAGAATACAAGATGATTGAAGTTGACGATCGAAAAGCTAAAACCTTTAAGGAACTCGATATTTTGGCTCTTACTAAATCGGATTATTTGATCCATAGTGCCGATTACGAATTAGTATATTGGGAAAAACTACTCAATATTCAGGTCGATCGCAGTAAGGTTTTTATCGCTCCTAACTGCAATACTTCTACCACGCTACTGCATCAAAGAAGTTTTATGCAGGATGGCGTACTTAGAATTTGCTGGTGGGGAACGTTTATTCCTCTGCACGGCATAGACAAAATTTTGCAAGCAATGCAAACTTTAAAGGAAAAAGAAGTTAAGTTTACTTGCAATTTATTTGGTGTAGACCGACCTATTTTCTCCACTTATGCTGAGAAGATTCAGCAAGCCAATCTTGGAGATTGTGTTTTTCTCAGAAAAGATCTCAACTTTGCTGATGGCTCTTTACCTAAATATTTAGTCGAGAACTGCGATCTAGCATTAGGTATCTTCGGAGATGGAGATGCAGCACGCCATGCTCTCCCAAATAAATTGAATGAAGCTCTTGCTATGAGACTTCCAATTTTAACTATGAATGCTCCTGCCTTGACCGAATTTTTTGACCCTGAAGTAGACTTTTGGACGTGCGAACCTTCGGCTGATTCTATTGTCATGTCAATTTTAAATATTATTCACGGTGTAGCTTATCCTGTGGACTGGGAACAGAGTCGTCAAAAAGTTACAAACACATTCAATGCTGTGCGATATCAAGAAGTCTTGAAACAGGTATTAAGCAAGGCTACTCCTAAGTTGTCACCGAAAGAAACTCAAAATTCTGAAAGTGGAGAATTAACAACTGGTCGGGCTGCACTTAATTAAATTAAGCGTTCGTTTGTCAATGCTTCTTTGCCTCAAATTAAAGAGTTATGTAGTATCTTGAAGCAAAGTTATAGAATTTCTCACCAGCTATTCCAATCATAAATGCGCTGTCAGGCAACGAAAAATTTCAATGGTGAAAAATGTGGATGAGAAGATTAGACAAACTAGAACTCAGTAGAGAGATACAGCATCATGGATTTCGTCAACGATCTGTCTTTATCAAAGTGGCTCCATAGGAAAGAAACTTTAGCCACTAAATTAGTAGAATGGATTCCATTTTCGATTTTAAAAATGCCGATCTATCGCACTATCTTTGCGCGATTAGGTACATCTGCTCAAATTCATCGAGGCGTTCAACTTTTGCGTCCTCATGGGATCGAAATTGGAAACAGAACTACGCTTGAGTCTGGAGTTATCTTAAAAAACGTCGGGAAAACGAGCAAAATCTGGATTGGAGATTCGGTTACCCTTGAGTCTGGCGTTCGCTTAAAAAGCTCCGCTCACAACAGCAGAATTCGGATCGGAGATGGGACATTAATTGAACGTGGAGTTGATATCAAAGTTCATCGTATGGGTACGATTGAGATTGGCGCAAATACTCACATCGGTCCCTATACCTGTTTGTCTGGTAAATCTATCAGCATTGGCAACAACTGTTTGATTGCTTCTCATGGCGGAATTTATGCTGGCAATCATAATTTTTCGGATTGCACTCGTCCCATCAGAGGACAAGGAATTATTTACAAAGAAAAGGGAATTGTCATTGAGGATGATTGCTGGCTGGGTAGTGGAGTCAGAGTTGTTGATGGAGTAACCATTGGTAGAGGAAGTGTCATTGGAGCAGGAGCTGTGGTAACTAAAGATATTCCACCTTACTCTGTGGCAGTGGGTGTACCTGCTAAGGTAATTTCTCAACGACATGATGCTGACAACAAATTGTAGAGATAAAGCACTGCTTTAAATCTCAAGATGAGGACGGAGAGCTCGGGTTTAGTTATAGACATTCATTGCAATTTTTTTTGGAGACATTCATGAAATTTATCGAAACAAAACTCAAAGGCGCATTCATTATTGACTTAGACGAGCGAGTCGATCGTAGAGGTTTTTTTGCTCGAACTTTTTGCATGAAGGAATTTATCGACCACGGATTAAAGCCAACTGTCGCTCAATGTAATTTGTCTTTTAACCACAAAAAAGGCACGCTCAGGGGGATGCACTATCAAACTCCCCCAGCTACAGAAACTAAGTTAGTCCGGTGTACTCAAGGTGCAATTTATGACGTAATTATCGATATGCGTCCTGATTCTCCGACATATTTGTCACATATTGGCGTAGAACTCTCGGCAGAGAATCGCAGAGCTTTATACGTACCGGATTTGTTTGCTCATGGCTATCAAACCCTCACGCCTAATGCTGAAGTCGTGTATCAAGTGAGCGAGTTTTACACTCCAGGTTACGAAAAAGGACTGCGCTACAACGATCCGGCGCTGGCGATTGAGTGGCGCTTACCTGTGACCGAGATTTCGCCTAAAGATGCAACTTGGTCTTTACTATTAGAACCCGTGAGTGTAGGAGTCTAGAGTTGAGCGCGATTAACGGTACTGAAGCTACCGAAATTTTGCGTGGCGATCGCCAAAATGACATCATCAATGGGGCTGGGGGTGACGATACTATTGATGGTGGAGCAGGTAACGATATTCTCATCGGAGGTAAGGGTAAAGACCGTCTGATTGGCGGTGACGGTATCGATACCGTAGACTACAGCCAATCCACCAGGGGGATTGTAGCCGATCTCAATCGAGGTGTTATTTTAGCGCCGATCTACGGAACGTCAGGAACGCCGAGAATTATGCCTCTTGGCGATTCTAAAACCGCAGGCGGACACCGTGTCGAACCGACCCCAGGAGCCTACCGGATTCAGTTGTGGCAAAATTTTGTCGCGGATGGTTTGAGCATAGATTTTGTGGGTTCGCTATCCAATGGACCTAGCAGTCTTGGCGATAAAGACCATGAGGGACATGGCGGGTGGACGACTGATGAGATTTCTGCTTTACTCGACACGGGTATACTCAAGACCTATCAGCCGCACATTATACTACTAACAATTGGCACGAACGATACGGGATCGAGTTCTGTCAATGAAATGTATGGCGATCTGAGCCGCCTGATCGATCGCATTGCGCAACAGTCACCCAACACGCAGATTTTTGTTTCCTCCATTGCACCGATCGATCCAAATGGATCTAAAGGTGTGAAACCAGAAGCAGCAGAAAACGCTGAAGACTTTAACGCTCTGCTTCCTCAACTGGTTAACAATAAAGTTAGCCAAGGTAAAAAAGTCGCTTTTGTAGATGCAGAGGGTAGTTTAACCATTGACGATCTCGGGTCAGATGGCGTTCACCCCAGTTCTCAAGGCTACAAAAAAATTGGGAATAAATGGTATAACGCGATCGTGGAGCGTGACACCATAAGCAGTGTCGAAAACGTTATAGGTACGGCTTATAGGGATAAATTATTAGGCAATGTTAGTAACAACGTCCTAGAAGGTGGTGCAAGTAGGGATATTCTAACTGGAGGTGGGGGTATAGATACCTTTATCTATCGCTCGTCTCATCATGGTAGCGACACCATTACCGATTTTGGTACAGATGACTTTTTTCAATTCTCTGCTGCTAATTTTGGTGGTGGCTTAATTGCAGGTACGCCTTTGAGCTTGACAGAAGCAGCAACAGGTGTTTTTGTCAGCAGCGATAATCCCTTCGCTCTGGGTACAAGCGCCAACTTTCTCTACAATACTGCCACGGGCATCCTGAGTTTTGACCAAGATGGAGTTGGGATTGATGCAGCTATTACCATAGCCAGACTCAGGAGCTTACCTAGTTTGAATTGGCAGCAAATCCAAATTATTGCTTAATTTCGGTAAAACTAAAGCATAACGTGCGGAAATACTCTTCGCCGTGTTGATTCTGTAGCTATCTAGCTGTTACATCTATCTATAGGTGTAATTGTGCGGATAGAACAGTCAACCAGTAAGTGTGGGGAGTAGAGTTTTGCCGGAAATATTTGGTACTAAAACTGCTGACAATTTACAAGGCAATGCCCAGGACAGTATCATCTATGGCTGGGAAGGCGATGACACGCTGGTTGGAGGAACTGGCAATGACATTTTAATTGGTGGTACGGGCAAAGACGCTTTAGATGGTGGCGCGGGGATCGACACGGTTAGTTATTTCAACGCTACCAGTGGTGTTACTGTTGACCTCAATGCAGGCATAGCGACGCGCACAGCCAAGTTAATGCCCCTGGGTGACTCAATTACTTATGGTTTTGTCAGTGATGTCAATCCTGATTCAGGCGGCTATCGCCTGAAGTTGTCGGAGTTATTGCAGGCTAATGGAATTAGTATAGATTTTGTTGGTTCCCTGTCTAATGGACCTACAACTCTCCGCGATAAAGACCATGAAGGACATAGTGGCTGGACGATCGACCAGATCGACGGCAAAGTTAATGAGTGGCTGAACACTGCCCAACCAGATATTGTTCTATTAACAATTGGCACAAATGACACCTACGGAGATTCTGTAGGGCAAATGTCCCAAGAACTGAGCAATTTAATTGACAAAATCGTCCAGTATTCCCCAGATACTTATGTATTTGTAGCCACCATTCCACCAGCCAACAATCAGGAACGGGTACAAAAGATAGCGGAGTACAATGCTGCCATTCCTGGGATTGTAGAGCAAAAGCTAGCAGAGGGCAAAAAAGTTAAGTTCGTCGATATGAGTTCTCTGACGACGGACGATATTTCTAGACCTCCAGATGATAACGGGCTGCATCCTACTACGACGGGTTACAGTAAGATTGCTAGTTTATGGTACGAAGCCCTACAAGATTTAGGTATAAGCCAAGGCACGTTCGCTATCGATCGCGACACGCTCGTTAATATCGAATACATTGACGGCTCTAGCTACAATGACACGCTGATCGGGAATGCGGTGGGAAATGCGATCGCGGGTGACGCTGGGGCGGATGTGCTAACTGGTGGCGGTGGGAGAGATGTCTTCGTGTATCGCTCCTATACAGATGGCGGCGATACGATTACTGACTTTAACGCCACCGACGATTTAATTCAATTCTCTGCTAGCGGTTTCGGTGGTGGTTTAACAGCTGGGGTAATGTTAAGTTTGACTGCTGCTGCTACTGGCACGTTTGTTAGTGGTAACAATCCCCAATCTCTCGGCAATAATGCTAACTTTTTATACGATACCGCTACGGGGATATTGAGTTTTGATGTGGATGGCATTGGTGCGAACTCAGCTGTCACCATAGCTCAGTTCAGCGGCTTGCCTAACCTAAATCCAACTCAAATTAGTATAGTGGCGTAATTGAGGCGATCGCTGAGTAAAACTCTTACAGGAGGGGCTTTTTGTCCCTCTTTCGCTTTTCTATCCTTAACGATGCTAGAGCATTAAAGTTAGATGATCTCGGAACCATAACCCCAAAAGTGCTTTCAGTGAATGTTAGATTCATTCTCCAATTGAGGTACTGTATTCCATCGTTGTGATGGCATGACATAAACAGCTCGGGCGCACGGCTGCGCGCCCCTACTTACGACTCGGGCGCACGGCTGTGCGCCCCTTCACGACTCACTATCAAGGAACATACATCATGATCATTGTCGATCGCGCTTTACAAGCACGGGCAGAAGCAGGTAACCCCGTTCGGGTGGGGATGATTGGTGCTGGCTTTATGGGACGAGGTATTGCCAACCAAATTATCAATTCCGTCCCAGGTATGGAACTGGTGGCGATTTTTAACCGCGATGTCGATAAAGCCATGCGTGCTTATCGGGAAGCGGGAATAGATGACGCAAAAGCCGTCCAAACTGTATCTGGCTTAGAAGCAGCGATCGCCGCCGGACAGTATGCCGTCACAGATGACGCAATGCTGTTGTGTCAAGCTACGGGCATTGATGCTTTGATTGAAGTCACGGGCGCGGTAGAATTTGGGGCGCATGTCGTCATGAAGGCGATCGCCCACCGCAAGCATGTAATTATGATGAATGCGGAACTCGACGGGACGATCGGTCCTATTCTCAAAGTCTATGCCGATCGCGCTGGGGTTATCTTATCTGCTTGCGATGGCGACCAACCAGGCGTGCAGATGAATCTTTACCGTTTTGTCAAGAGTATTGGTTTAACTCCGCTAGTCTGCGGCAATATTAAGGGACTGCAAGACCCTTACCGCAATCCTACCACCCAAGCTGGTTTTGCTCAGCGTTGGGGACAAAACCCTTGTATGGTAACGAGTTTTGCTGACGGAACCAAGATTTCTTTCGAGCAGGCGATCGTAGCTAACGCTACAGGTATGCAAGTTGCCCAGCGCGGGATGTTGGGCTACTATCATGACGGTCATGTAGACGAAATGACCAATAAATACGATCTCGACCAATTAAAAGCATTAGGTGGGATCGTCGATTATGCCGTTGGTGCTAAACCCGGTCCAGGGGTATATGTCTTTGGAACCCACGACGACCCGAAACAGAGACACTATCTCAATCTCTACAAGTTGGGTGAAGGTCCTCTCTACAGTTTTTACACTCCCTACCATCTCTGCCACTTTGAAGTTCCCTTGTCAGTAGCGCGGGCGGTTTTATGTCAAGATCCTGTTATGGCTCCGATTGCTGGTGCTGTAGTCGAAGTTGTTACCACTGCCAAGATCGACCTCAAAGCTGGAGAAACTCTCGATGGGATTGGCGAGTACATGACTTACGGACAATGCGAAAATGCCGACGTGGTGCGATCGCAAAATCTTTTACCGATGGGTTTGGCTGTTGGTTGTCGCTTGAAGCGAGATTTGCCAAAAGATAAAGTTCTCACTTACGACGATGTAGAACTCCCCACAGGTAGACTGTGCGACCAATTACGGGCAGAACAAGAAGCATATTTCGGCATTCAGCCAACCGCAAAATCTCCTGTAGCAGTCGCATGATTATGAAGTGGCTAGTGGCTAGTGGCTGGCGGCTAGATAGTTGTTTCAGTCTAGCCACGAGTCACTAGTCACTAGCCACTGGCGGCTAGATAGTTGTTTCAGTCTAGCCACGAGTCACCAGTCCCTAGTCACTGACAACTGATAACTGATATTCAAGGGTGCTATCGGAAAATAATGAAAATACTCGTTACCGATCCTGAAGGATATGTAGGTTCACTTGTTGTTGCCTGCTTCACACAACAAGGTCATGAGGTGATTAGCGTCAGTCAAGCAAACGCTGGCGCTGCTTTATCTTTGATTCAGCTAGCAGTCACCGACTTGCAAAATTTCGACGCAGTGATACATACGGGAGAAATCTGTGGAACTCAAGCTTTGCATCCGCAAATCGCTGGGAACCTCCACTACAGAGATGCTATGCACTTGGCAAACTTAGCCAAAGCTGCTGGAGTCAGTCGCTTTATTTATCTGTCGTCCTGTAGCGTTTATGGTGCGGGTGAGGAAGAATACGTTACGGAAGAATCTCCTGTTCGTCCTCAAACTCCTTCTGCTACTTGTAAAGCTGCGATTGAAAGCGATCTATTGACGATCGCCTCGGCAGAATTCTCGCCGACAATTCTCCGTCCAGCAATAGCTTTCGGTGCTTCTCCCCGCATTCGCTTTGATGTCGTTCTCAACAATATGGCAGGATTAGCTTGGACGGCTAACAAGATTAATATTCCTGGCAAGGGTCTATCTTGGTGTCCTGTCGTCCACGTTCTAGATATCTGCCAAATTATCAATTGCATTCTCCAAGCACCGCGTCCTCTGGTTCATCAACAAATTTTTAATGTTGGTGATACAAATCATAACTATCAACTGATAGAAATTGCTGCTATGGTAGCAGAAGTTTTTCAAGTTGAGAATTTTAGCTTTGGGCATCATGGTTTTGGCGATCGCGGTCTATTTATGACTTTTGACAAGATTCATCAGTTTTTCCCTGATTTTCAATGTGGTTGGAATCCTCGGCAAGGTGCGGAACAATTATTAAATTTCTTTACTCTTACCGATTCGATCCAAAGTCACTTTACATTGACGCGATCGCCCTACCATCGGTCAGAAAACCATCTTTTCCATACTGTGTCAATAGCCTAAAGCAATGAGGGTTTTCGTGAAGGAGTAGCGAGTATTTCTATCTTTCTGCTCCCTTACGGTTATTCCCTGAGTTCACACATGTCAATTTTCAGCAATCTTTCTAAAAATTTTAGATTTTCCGTAATTTCACCCGATTACAAATATAGATAATTTCACCGATCGGCAAATTTGCGGTTGCTGCCAAATCATAAAATAGTTAATTTGAAGTTAATTTGAGTCGATCGCAACTTCATCTGTCATAAACTGTTTGCAAGGAGAGTTATCGCTCGATTGTTGTTAGTAATAATAAAAACAATATAAAAAGCCGATGACGTGTATTCAATAACGCGATTGCTAGCGATTTTCAAGTTATCTCAGATTGCTAAGTCTAACGTCTCATTTAAGCTGAAAAGCCCTGATGAGAAATATATGAGCAATTAGCAAATGACGCATGACCGTCAAAATAGCAAATCTCAAGAGCTATTTGTGACTGCTGTTTAACCTAAAACCGTGAAATTTGGCATGAACACTATCATTGCAGCATCAATTTGCATTTTCTTAGCTGGCAGTTGCTACTTTTTGATGAATTGGATGACCTTCTTTCATCGCCAGCCCAATCCTTCAGTGGAAGATAGATTTTTAGCTTTTACAATTTTAATTGTAGCAACTATTTTCTGGGTTTTGCTAATTCCTATTTACTGCTTTAGGCTTTTCACAAACTTTTTTTTCAACATGCCAAAAACTACAAAACAACAGACAATCAATACAGCAAAATTAACAACTGGCTATTCGGAAGTTTTGAGGACAGATTACAAGGTTAAAAGTCAAATTTAGGGGCTGAATCTTTTAAGAAGGGCTGTAACTATAGCGTTTCTTATGCAGGTAAAATACATTTGTAGGGGGCGCACGGCTGTGCGCCCTCTATAGTTCGTTGCACGGATTTTAATGACCAAATAACATTAGACTGTTCGACATTTATTGGCTCTATTATATAATTTTGCTCTGTTTTAAGCTGAGCTATCAGCGCTAAAAACTCCCTGGCAAAGCTAGATTTAAAATCTGTCAAACCGCAGGGATTATATAAAAATACATTACTGAATTGATCTGCATTGATTTCAATATTTTTTTGATTGACTAGCAAAAGCTTAACGTTTGGATTTAGAAAATGGCTAAAAGAAAATAAATAAGTAGCATTACAATCGTACAGAGATTGATAATTACTGACAACGACTAGCGGACGAGCAGCCTGATTGATAATTCGAGCAATTTCAAGATCGTTTTGATTTTTACCTTTATTCCATGCAGTTTCTGAGTAAGCAATTTTAGTAGAAGAAAATATCCCACCTGTGAAGACAGCGATCGCTATCCATAACCACATTTTTCTTTGCCATTGAGGAAAATGAGGGGAAACAATTTTAGTAGTAAAAAGATAAGCAACAGCAATTTGAATGCTGAGATAGCAGGGAATTAAAAATCGAGCTTGTAGCGTTCTTTGTCCCTGAGTGATAAAGTCTGGAATTGCCAGACATAAGGCTGTACCTCCAAATAGAGTGAACAGAAACAACCAAACTTTACGTTCGGAAAACCGATAGGTAAAATAGGCTGCATATCCGACTAAAATCAGAGTCAATGGCAAGATTAAAAAGTCTAAATTAGTGACATTGAAAAAAATTAGTTTTACCGTATTTCCCCACGAAAAGACTAGCTGACAAGCAGATATTTTAGCTGCGGATATCCAGTTCGTTGAATCTCGCAATCTGCCATAGTTACGAATGGCGATCGCGATCCAAGGGGTGAAGATTGCTAATGCTATACTTGTCGCAAATAAATAAGCTCGAACTGTTTTTGTCCAGCGCCACCTTCGACTCGAATTTTCACTTACAAATATATAAATTCCGTGCGCGATCGCTACAAAAGCAGAAAATAAAAATGTATATAGAGCAGATGCGATCGCGATCGCGTAAATTCCCCAATTCAACCGACTGTAGCAGCGCTTTGCTTGTAATAAAGCAGCACTAGAAAGTAAGATTGTCACAGTCCATAAACTATACTGTCGCGCTTCTTGAGCATAGAGGACGTGAAATGGAGAAATAGCCACTAGAGCGATCGCCATCCATCCCGTTAAGGGCGATAATGGAAATAATTCTCGGCACAGCCAATAGATGCAAGGAAATACAAGTAAGCTAGTAACAGCCGACAAACTGCGGATAGCTGTCACCGAATTACCAAACCATTGCATCCACTGACGCAACATTAAATAATAAAGTGGTGGATGCTGTGGATCTTCTATTGCTAACGATTCGATCGTATCTAGCCAATTGCGGTTGTGATTTGGACTTAAATATTGCCGAAATTCGCTAACATCAATTATTTTCCCGTTAAAAGTCTGCTGTACGACTTCTCGAATCACATAACCGCCAACTCTTAAAGAAGTAAAGCCTTCGTCAAACCAGTAAACTTTGCGATCGAGGTTAATTAAGCGAAAAAATATACCTAAAACTAAAATAGCTACGAGAAACCTCTGCAACCAAGTGGAATTTTTGCTAGTGAGGGAACGATGCATTAAAAAACCGTTATATATTAGATTTTCATCTAAAGACGTATGGTTTCATGTTGTCACATCCCCTAGTTTAAAAATCTTTATGTTACTGGTAGCGTGGACAATGCCCACCCTACGATAAAAACTCGTCACAAATGACAAATGACCAATGACCAATGACATTCAAGACACTTCTGCTTTCATTTCATCAATTTCAAACAAACTGACAATCACGCTAGCAATCGGAATAGCTAGAAAAACACCTAATAATCCTGCTACTCTTGCTCCTACTAATAAAGCAAAAAAGATGACGACTGGATTAACGTTTAAAGAACCTTGCATCACTCTAGGAGAAATTAAATTATCTTGAATCTGCTGCAAAATAATACAAGCAGCTAATACTTTTAATGCCAGCCAGACATTTTGAGATAAAACAATTAGAAAAATAATTCCAACTCCTAAAGTTGCTCCAATCCCAGGAATTGCATCAAACACCCCTACAATTGCTGCTAAAATTAAAGGAAAAGGTACGTTTAATACTAAGAAAACTATAAAGCTAGAAGTCGTTAAGAATAACATTAAAATGAGTTGACCTTGTACGAAACCAGAAAATTTCCGCTTCACAATAAGTTCAAATCTTGCCCGTCGATTTTTCGGTACAGACTTTAAGATTAGGCTCCAAAGCCGTTGACCGTCGAGCAGCATAAAAAAAGAAACTACAGCAATTAAAATTAAATTGAGAAAATTAGTAAAAAATATTTGAATAGTAGAAAAACTATAAGTTAAACCTACACTCAGTCCTGAGAGAATTTGATTTTGTAACTGCTGTTGAATTGCATTTAGATCGACTATAATGTTACGATTGCGTAGAAAGACCTCTAGGTTTTCTACCAATGGAATTAAAGAGTTTAAAAAAGCTGTAATACTATTAATTAGCTGTTGTGCTTGAGATACTAAGGATAAACCAACAGTAATTGTGAGCGCAATAATTAATACTAAACTCACCAGAAAAACTATAGCAACTGCTACATAGCGAGGCAAGTATTTTTGCAACCACTGTACGGGATAGCTGAGCAAAAACGCTAAAATCGCAGCAAATGAGAAGATTGCAATAACATCCTCGAAATATTTCAGCAGCAAGATAGAAGCCCAACCAGAAAGAAAAAATAGCAAGAAACGCACCAATACCAAATTATTTAAACGTTCCCAAAAATTCGGTGGTTCCTGCATATCTGGCTTCATAAGTACGATCGCTATTTGCTTAACATAGGTTTCCAGCTAGGAATACAGCATACGGTAGCTGCTGGAAATAATCACCTACCTCAAGCAGCAGATAGCTCTTGTACGAGGACGTATGGCTGGACGATCAAAGTATTGAACTGCTTAGCGCGATCGCTATTCCAATCAGAAAGTTGATGAGTAGAAGGCTTAGCAATCAATGCTTCACCGATCCAATGTTGTACCGCAGTTACGTTATCATTCGCGATCGCCACTCCAACATCAAGAATATCGAGCTGTGGTGCAACAACTACCAATGCATCTCGCATCGCATGAGGAATTAACCACTCCCACTCAGCTCTATCTAAACTTTCTGCCAGTTCTGTTCTTAAATCTTCCATCAATCTGAAGTTATGACAATATTTTTACAGTTTATCGTTTATGAGGTAGCAGTGAGTGGCTAGCGGCTAGTGACTGGTGACTAGATAAAGAATCCAGCCACTAGCCACCAGCTACTAGCCACTGATAACTGATTATCTTCCCAATTCGTGTAGCGTAGTAATCACGGCAGCACACTGTCGCGTGATGGCTTGTAATTCTTCCTTGTCAGTGGAAGTAGGAGGGGGAATGACTTCGCCAATTCTTACGGTGATTGGGACGGGACGGGGAACGGCAGAACCTTTCATTAAAATTTTTTCAGTTCCCCACAGGCTGACGGGTAAAAGTGGAGCTTGAGCTTTGGCTGCGAGTAATGCGGCTCCGCGTTTGGGATCGGTAATGCGTCCGTCAGGCGTGCGCTTTCCCTCTAAATAGACACCAATCGCCCAGCCTGCTTCTAAACATTTTAGTGCAGCACGAATAGCCTTGCGATCGCCCGCCCCGCGACTGACTGGATAAGCACCGTACAACTCAATTGCTTGCTTCAAAACCGGAACGTCAAACAACTCTTCTTTTGCCATGTAAGCCACTGGTCGTCTCATACAAGCCGAGAGCAGTGGCGGATCGAAGTAACTAGCATGATTGCTCACTACCACCAACGATCCCTTTTGGGGGACATTTTCCGCGCCAAAAATGCGTCCCCGAAAATAAGCGTGCAGCATCGGACTGACGACCGAATATTTAAATAGGTAGTACAGCAGCAGACTGGCAAATGGTTCGCGTTCTCTTGGCATGGGGAATCGGTAGTCGGGAGGCGGGAGTCGGGAATCGGGAGCCGGGAATCGGGGGACAAGGAGGACAAGGGGGACAAGGAAGCAGTTCTAGCCACTAGCCACTAGCCACTAGCCACTAGCCACCAGTCACTGATAACTGTCAACTTACGACTTACCACTAATATTTTCTAAACCTAAGTCAGGGGAAGTCCGCTTGATTAATCCGGTCAGGACGTTACCTGGACCAATTTCTACTACCTGTTGCACGCCTGCTTCTACAAAGCGTTGAACTGTCTCGCGCCAACGAACTCCACCTGTCATTTGGCGTGTCAGGCGATCTTTTAAAATCGCTGCATCTACAGTTGGCACTGGTTCCACGTTCGATAAAACTGGAATTGTTGCCGTGTTAAAGGTTACGGTTTCTAATACTTGTTGAAACTCGCTAGCGGCTGCTGCCATAAATGGCGAGTGAAAAGCTCCCGATACTTTTAAGGGCATAGCCCGTTTTGTTTTGATGTTAGCAATCAACTCTTGCACGGCAGTGGGAGTGCCAGAAATTACGACCTGAGCTGGGCTATTATCATTTGCCAGGACAACATCAGACATTTGTTGCAGTTGAGTTTCTAGCTGGGTGCGATCGAAACCAATTAAAGCCGCCATCATCCCACCAGAAACGCTGTCCATCAGTTCGGCACGGCGTTTAATTAGGCGTAATCCCGACGACCAATCAAACACGCCAGCAACGTAGAGAGCAGCATATTCTCCTAAGCTATGACCTGCTACTAAGTCTGGTTGTCGTCCTTGTTGTCGTAACAAGTCAGCAAGAACAGATTCTACAACGTACATACAAGGCTGGGTGTAGAGCGTGCGCGACAGGCTATCATCTTCGCTTTGGCAAATTTCAACAACAGACCAACCTAAAATTTCTTCTGCCTGGGCAAACTTATCTTTGGCATAGTCGATTTCTAACAAATCCATCCCCATGCCAGTTGCTTGCGAACCTTGCCCTGGAAATACCCATGCTGTTTTAGTCATTTGTCATTTGTCATTTGTGAGTGGCTGGTGGCTCGTGGTTAGTGGCTAGTCACCAGTCACCAGCCACTAGCCATTGATAACTGGTCACTGATAACTGATTCACCTACTTCCATTGAAAAATGGCGGCTCCCCAGGTCAAGCCTGCGCCAAAGCCAGAGGCGGCGATGATGTGGTTGGGTTGCACTTGTCCTTGGCGGACTGCTTCGTCGAGTGCCAGGGGAATGGAGGCGGCGGAGGTGTTGCCGTAATGGGCGAGATTGCTAATAACTTTACGGGCGGGAATTTTCAAGCGATCGGCTACAGCATCGAGAATGCGCTGGTTAGCTTGATGTAGGAGCAACCAATCGATGTTGTCAACAGTGAGATTGGCACGAAACAGGGCTTTGTCAATGACTTCTGGAACTCTCTGCACGGCAAAACGATAGACTTCTTTACCGTTCATGGTGATGGGTTGATAAGTTCCTTGAGTCACTTCCACGCCATCCATGAGTTGTTTCGGGTTGCCCTGATAGCTGAGGTTGAGACAGTGGTTTTCCGTACCGTCGCTTTTGAGTTCAAATCCGAGTAAGCGATCGCGTTTGTCTGCTTGCATCACGACAGCTCCCGCACCATCGCCAAAGAGGACGCAGGTACGCCGATCTTCCCAATCTACCCAACGAGATAGCACATCTGCCCCAATCAGCAAAACGTTCTGATAGACTCCCGTGCGGATGTATTGGGCAGCAGTAACCATACCAAACACAAATCCAGAACAAGCTGCGGTCAGATCGAAGGCTACAGCATTACTCGCGCCCAGCCGTGCTTGGACTTGACAAGCACTCCCAAACAGATCGTCGGCGCTGGACGTTGCTAAAAGAATCAGATCGATTTCGGCTGGTGTAATGCCTGCCATCGCGATCGCCTCTCGTCCAGCAGCAGAGGCGATCGAGCTTAAAGACTCCGCTGTCGTGGCTAGCCGCCTGCTACCAATGCCCGTGCGACTCCTAATCCACTCATCGGATGTGTCTACCAGCTGACTGAAACTCTGGTTATTCAACACGGTTGCTGGTGTGGCAGAACCGCTACCTGTAATAATTACGCCTGATTGTTGTACCATGCTTCTCCCTGTAGAAGGGGCGAGGAGTAAGGAGTGAGGGGTGAGGGGGTTAAACTTTTCCCTCGCTCCTCGCTCCTCGCTCCTCGCTCCTCGCTCCTCGCTCCTCATTCTTCCGCGATCGCTACCGAACCCTGAATTCGCTCTAGCACTTCGTTATCTACTGCTTCTCTTGCCAGACGAATGGCATTAAAAATCGACGGCGCTTGAGAGCTACCGTGGCTGATAATGCAGATCCCTGCGACACCCAAAAGCAATCCGCCTCCATGTTCGGCATGATCTACCCGCTGCTTGATCCGTTTCAGGTTTGGTCGCAACAGCGATACGCCTAACTGACCGTGCAATCCTTGGGGTAATTCTTCGCGCAGGATTTGCAGCAATACTTCTCCCACTGCTTCGGCAAATTTCAACAGCACGTTACCAGCAAAGCCATCGCACACGATTACATCAAAATCACCCGATAGAATATCTCGCCCTTCGGCATTTCCGACAAATGGAACTTTAGGGTTGGCTTGGAGCAATTGGTAAGCTTGAAGTGCAAGATCGTTCCCTTTGGATTCTTCCTCGCCAATATTTAGTAAACCGACTTTAGGTTCGGGAATACCTAGAACGTATTTGCTGTACACCGTCCCCATAACCGCAAATTGTTCTAAGAACTTGGGGCGACAATCGACGTTTGCACCCACATCTAGGATCAAAACTTGCTTGCTAGCAACGATTGTGGGAAACACGGCTCCAATCGCTGGGCGATCGATTCCAGATAGTCTTCCCAAACGTAATAATGCCGATGCCATTGCTGCACCTGAGTGTCCGGCTGAGACTACGGCATCTGCCTGTTGTTGCTTGACCAAATTCATTGCTACGTTAATCGAAGCTTTGGGCTTGCGCCTAATGCCACTCAGAGGCTCCTCGTGCATTTCTATCGTCCCTTGGGCAGGGACAATTTCTAGCTGACCGAGATTAGTATTAGCGGGCAAGACGGCTTCAATAGAGTGGCGATCGCCCACCAGTATGACCTCTACGCCTAATTCGTCCCTTGCTCGCAGAGCACCAGCAACAATTTCGGCGGGTGCATGGTCTCCCCCCATAGCGTCTATTGCGATTCGTGCGCGAGTCTTTCCCATTGATGACAGTTCCAGAAACCTTAAAGATCTTACCAGTTATCAGTAGAGACGTTACATGTAACGTCTGTACAAAGCGATCGGCGAGCGGAAGTCGTAGGGGCGGGTTTTTTCGCAGATCTGTACTGGCACAAATAATTCTTCGCTCGAACCCGCCCATAAGAGTCAGGAGTAATTGCGAATTGCAAATCGCCAATTGCGAATTGAATTGTCTCCTGCTAAAAGGTAAGCAATTAAGTCCGATCTGTCAAACTTACTGGTGGCGAAGTTTTAGGTACTGGTGCAAAGCTTTGCGCCCCTGCGGAGCTGATAATGATGGGTTGCAGGATCGCCGTATTGGCAATGGAATTATTTGCCAAGGTAAATAGTGGGTTAGAGAGAATTCCAGCTAGAGATGTCGCAATTAAAGAAAGTACGATACCCACTTGTAGCGGACGCATTCCTGATAAAGTCCAGTTGATTTCGGGATAGTTTTTCACCACATCGGACATTTCCTGTGGTTCTTTGACCACCATCATCCTGACGACACGGATGTAGTAGTAAATTGAAACTACGGTGGTAATTAGTCCTAGCAATACCAATCCATACTGTCCGGCTTGCCAGCCAGCCCAGAATAAATAGATCTTGCCGAAGAAACCGGCTAATGGTGGAATACCTCCCAAAGACAGCAGGCAAATGCTGAGGCATAGAGTCAGCAAAGGATCTTTTTGATATAAACCTGAGTATTCGCTAATTTGGTCGGTTCCCGTGCGGAGGGAGAATAGAACGACGCAGCAGAAGCCGCCCAGGTTCATAAACAGATATACCAACAGGTAAAACACCATACTGGCGTATCCTGCTTCTGTACCCGCAATTAAACCAATCATAACGAATCCGGCTTGGGCGATGGAAGAATAAGCCAACATCCGTTTCATGCTGGTCTGAGCTAGAGCAACGACGTTACCCAAAATCATACTCAGGACAGCGAGGGCGGTAAAGACAAACTTCCACTCGCTAGAAAGTAAGGGAAAAGCATTAGAAAGAAGGCGAATGGCAAGGGCAAACCCAGCGGCTTTAGAACCTACAGATAAGAAAGCAATGACTGGAGTGGGCGCACCTTCATAAACGTCTGGAGTCCATTGGTGGAAAGGTGCAGCGGAGATTTTGAAGCCAATTCCCGCAATGACGAAGACGAGGGAGATCGCCAGACCGAGAGACTGACCCGCGTTAGCTTGGACGATCCCAGTGGCGATCGCGCTCAGTTCAGTTTGTCCGCCCGAGAGTCCGTAGAGTAGGGATACGCCGTAAAGGAAGACGGCTGTAGAGGAAGCACCAATCAATAGGTATTTCAGCGCCGCCTCGTTAGAACGGGGGTCGCGTTTGGTGTATCCCGTCAGCAGGTAAGAGGAAATACTTAAAGACTCTAGAGAGATAAAAATCATCACCAGCTCGTTTGCTCCAGAGAGGAACATTCCGCCTAAAGTAGCAGTGAGCAAAATGACGAGAAACTCCGCCAAAGCAGTACCGCTTTTTTCGATGTAGGTAATTGACATCAAAATGGTGACAGCGGCAGACAGCGCGATAATACCGCGAAAAACTATGCTCAGGTCATCACCATTAAAGCCGCCTAAGAAAGCTATTGGATTGGCAATATCCCATTGAAAATAGAGAGCGATTATGGAACCAAGCAGCCCTGCGATCGCTGCATAAGCAACCCAGCGCGAGGAACTCCGACCCACAATCAAGTCACCAACTAAAACCACCATGAGAGTAACGAGGACGATACTCTCTGGCAAAATCGTCCCAGCATTCAACTGGGTTGCAAGATTGGCTAAATCCATACTCTTTGTATTCAGTTGCGATGTATCAGTTGCGATGTATCAGGTACGCTCATTGAGCATCAGGACTGACTGTGTTAGTTTTATTTTCTCTTAATCCGATCCCCTTTCGGTCACGCCACCCCAGCTAATATTAGCGTTAACTGGGATTGAGAGGATAAGTTTTACTTGTTACATTAGGGCGAGTGAATGCAGATCGTTGCAAATTTCTTATAGCTGATTTTCATTTACATATGGCGATCGCTAATCTAGATATACCGAATATTAGCCATCATAATTGTGAAAGAAAAAAGCCCGACAAATCGGGCTAGGCGATCGTAAATCTCCTAGAGACGTTATATGTAACGTCTCGACAACCGATAACTGATAACTGACAACTGTTTACTGACTCAAAGTTGTCCCCGTCGTAGAGAAATTAGACAGGAAATCTGGAATCGGATTGCCTCCATTACGTCCCACGGCAGGAATTTCTAGCAAATCGTCTGTGGCTTGTCCTTTACCATCATTAACTACAGCATTTTGGTTACCTGGGTGTCCGTTGGGAACAAAAAGCTGTGGGTGGTCGAAGGGCGCTCTTTGAAAGCGAACTCGCTCATCGGTCAGTCCGCGTAGGAAGGCGACGAACGCTTGTTTTTCATTAGTGGTCAAATTCAGCACTGGCAAACCGCCAAAATCTCCACCGCGACTGTAAAAATCTATCACTTGCTCCAAAGTCAAAGTTCCGCCGTTGTGGAAATAAGGAGCAGTCAGTTCTATATTTCTCAGTCCTGGAGTTTTGAAGGCTCCATTCGCCAGGATGGTATCGCTGGGACTTAGGGGTGGATCGAGCGTGGGTGGATTTTCTCCTAATAGTTGCGAGAATTTCCCTTGCTGTGCCAACCGTGCTTCAGAGAGCGAATTGCCAAACCCATCATCAGCACCTAAAGCAACGTCTTCCTGTGGAGGTCTAACTCCAATGGCAAAAAATCCCGTATCTTCCACAGGGGTTCCAGGAATTGGCGCTCTACCGATTCTGCCACGACCAGAAACATTCCGAAACGAAGCCGCAGTTAGTTCTGTACTTGCATGACAGCCAATACAACCCCTGCGAGTGAAAAGCTGCCATCCCTGCTGTTGCTGCGGGGTAAAAGCACTGCGGTTTCCTGCTAAGAATTGGTCGAAGGGCGTTTGGCTGGAAACTAGAGTAGATTCATAGGCTTGAACTGCTAATCCAAAAAATAGCGAGAAATTGTATTCCGCCAGCGTATACTCAATTGTTGATAGAGGGCGATTTCGCGGTCGGCGATAGAATCTCCGCCTACCCGTATTCGGATTGACGCGAATCACCATGTTAGAGTCCCACCACTGAGGTTGGAAAGCTTCTTGAATCATCTGCTCGTAGGTTTTGTTTAAACCTGGCTGAGGTGCTTTACTAAAAGCTCCTAAAACGCTGTCATCGGCAGCAACGCGCTGTTTTGCTAAAGGTGGCAAAGCCAGGAGTTTTTTACCTGCCTTTCTCCCTATTCTCCTGATGATTCTCCGGCGAGTCGATTGTGCTGTCGTAGCGCTAGTTTCCGCGATCGCATCTGTTGAGGCGGCGATATCGGCACTGTTACTATCAACTAAATTACCGTTAGTATCCCTCACCCTCACGGTGTTATCCGTATCAGATAAATCGATGACTAATGGTGCTATTGGCAAATCTTCAGCTGCTGTCTCAACTGCTGTGGTTATGGGTGCTACGGCTTGGGAAGCCAAAGACGAATTTTTAATTCTGACTGGTACATCCCGCAAGCGCCTGCGGTTAGCGGCTTGTAAGACTAAAGCTTCTGGGTTTCTCAAGCCAGAGCGATCGACTCCATTAAATATATTTTGGGCGCTGCCGTCCCAGAAATTACGGAAGTTAAAGACTGCATCGATAACACTTGGAGAGTGACGATCTGTGACGCGCCGCGTGTTGATACCTTGGACTCTGAAGATATCATCTGGCTGTGGCGTGACGTTATCTTTATCGCTTCCAGGCACGATATCGACAAAATCAGCTCGAAATACCCCTTGGGAGCCTGCAATATCATTGCTGTCAGATATAACCCTAGAGGCGATATTATTGGGGTCTTCTAGCTGATGAAAGGGAAAATCTGCCGCTGTTAACTGGTAATTAGGTGCGCCAGCAAGATTAAATACGCGATCGCCTGCTTTTAATCCTGGGTTGATTTGGTTTTTAGAGCGGCTGTCTGCACCTGCTTTAAAGTGGCAGGTGGCACAAGTGACATTACCGTCCGTACCGAGTTGCATATCCCAGAATAAAGTTTTTCCCAAAGCGATCGCAGCGGTTTTGTTGCGAATAAATTCGCCAATATTGTCGGGTTCGGGAATGGATACTTGGTTTAAAGGTACGATTGGCGGACTACCAACTTGTGCTGATACAGTATGTCCGGTTAAGACTGTAAAAATCACAAGTAGGGCGATCGTAATACTAGTTTTGAGTTTTCTCGATAGTCGATCTCCTCCAATCTGCCGAGCTAAAAATGAGGTAAAAAGGCGGATACCAGCCAAAAAAGTAGCTGCTAATTTAGCAAAAAACCGAGCCACAAAACGATAAAAAACTGTTTCGTTTTCCTTGTTCGATAACTCGTTTGGTGGTTTATGCTTCAAACCATGACTCATGGCAAAATTCCCTTTGTTGGTTTGAGTAGAGATAAAATCTCTGCTTCCACAAAACAACATTGTTTAGCTTAATTACTTAAAATCGTAATATTTTGTCATTTGTTATTCGTCATTTGTCATCTGTTGTTGGTTGACAGTTAACAGTTGACAGAAATATACGTAGGATGCGTTACGCCAAAGGCTAACGCTAACGCATCACTCTAAGTTTTTGGTGCGTTACGCGCTGGCGTAACTGAGATTTTTTCAATCATCAAACTGATGGCTGGACTCCTTTCTAGTCACTAGCCACCAGTCACTAGTCACTGATAACTGATTTCAGGCTATCCAAAGTTCTTGGGCAAATCTGACTGAGAATAAGATTAGTAAAATGGTGAAAAAAACTAATGTTATATATCCCCAACGTGGATGGCGGGAGAGTAATAAACTAAGTGCAATTGGTAACGAGATGATTCCGTAAACTAACCGAGTCAATGACCAAGTACTACCAGAAACAAGTAACAATCCTAAACCACAAAAACCATAGGCGATCGCTATAGTAGTTAGTTGGTGGCGCATATGCCATAACAAATAGATACCACCTAAAACAGCAACCGTATTCAGCAACGGATCGCCTGCTAACAGCCACAAAGCCAAAACGAGTACGCAAAAACCATAGCCTACCTTAACTGGATTGAATCGGCTACGCCAGCGCCAAAGACAATAAGCCAAAGCAATTATCGCGATAAACAACAACGGATGCAGCGGATCTTCGATCCTTCCAGACTTCCAGTTAGCAGTGCCGACAACAACTTGCATCAGCATCTTCCACCAACCTTGTACGTCAACCCCTAGCGATCGCTTCCATTCCTGCTGGGCGCGTCCGAAAGCCAGCCAATCGCCTAAATAAATCCTACAGTAGAGGCTGTAGAGTAATAGACCGCTGCCAGCTGCCAAGCTAGCAAGATAGGCGATCGATTGGCGGCGCTCTTTCCAAGCAGCGATAATTAAGGCAGGCACGATCGCAATTCCAGTTGGGCGAGTCGCCGTTGCCAACATTCCCCACAGCGCCACCCCAGGATACTGCTTAAATTCAAAAGCGCGTAAGGTTGCCGTACTGCAAAGTAAATATAGCCCTTCCGTGTAGACTACCGTACCAAACAACGACAGCGGACACCAAGCTAATACGGCTGCACTCCACCGGGCTGCATTGGTTCCATACTGCCGAGCCATCCAATTAGCTAGTAATAATAATGCGCCTAAAAACGCCAAATTATTTACTAATACCCCCGCCACTTCTGCTGATAACCCCAGCAGCATCAAAGCACGGATACACAGAGGAAACAACGGAAAAAAAGCAACATTGTCTCCTGCATAACCAGAAGTTGCAATCTGTTGATAAAAGACGCTATCCCAATGAGAAAAAACTCGCCAACCAAAATTAGGAATAACGCCTCCTGGTGGTTTTGGTAGTGCAGGTGCAATGAATAACATCGCTACTGCTACCACCGAGCGGCTCAGCAGCCACATACAAGCAGCAAATCTTAATTCATTTCTCATTATTCAGTTATCAGTAGAGAGTGACTAGTGGCTGGTGGCTAGTGGCTGTTTATCTAGTCACCAGTCACTAGTCACTAGCCACTCACCAGTTACCAACTACCTTTGTCAAAGCCAATTTAGCCGCTCCCACGATTCCGGCTTGATTGCCTAACTCGGCGCAAACTAACTGCAAACCCTCGCGGGAACAGGGTTCAACTCGACGCTCAATTTCAGCCCATGTTGCAGGAAAGAAAAACTCCGCACACGCACACGCACCACCACCGATCGCCACTGCTTCTGGCGATAGTACGTATACCAGACTTGCCAACCCTGCTCCTAAATCCTTACCATATTCCGACCAAAATTGCAAAGCCGCGGGATCTCCAGCTTCAGCCAAAGCGCCTAACTCGGCTGGTTCCTTGCCCGTGCGCCGTCGGATCGCTGTTACCGAAACGTACTGTTCTAAAGAGCCTTGATTGCCACTTTTACAGGGTGGACCATCAGGATGCAAGGTAATGAGTCCCAGTTCCCCAGATGCGCCCCGATGTCCGATAAATAACTCGCCATTAAGGATAATTGCCCCACCGACACCCGTACCTATAGTCAATAAAATAAAATGCTTGAACTTGCGCCCTACCCCCAACCACGCTTCCCCTACGCCCGCACAATTGGCATCGTTAGCAACGACTGTCGGTAAACCCGTTTTTGCTTCTAACCAATCGGCTAAAGGAACGTTGTACCAGTCAGGAAGATTAATCGCAACTTTCGCAATTCGCCCCGCCGCATCAGCGGGACCGGGAGTTCCGACACCAATCGCCACCGCTTGCCGTTGCGGATCGACTTGAGCGATCGCCTCTACCATTGCCAATAGTACCGCTGTTGGCGTAGCTGGTTGGGGCGTAGGTACGGTTAAAGACTGCAAGCAAGTCCCATCCGGCAAAAATCGCCCTAACTTAATTGCAGAACCGCCCAAATCGATACCGATGACTTGATGGTCATTTGTCATTTGTCATTTGTTGTTAGCTGACGTTAACTGATAACTGGTCACTGATTTTGCTGCCAGTTGCGATCGCAATATCTACTTTGTTTATTTTGACCGAGCGATCGCTGTAGAGTTGTGCCATGAGACACTCCTACATTTGGCTGCGATTTCAAAGCTGTTACGGGTGCGGCATGAATAATACTCGCAGCAGCAAGCGAAAGCATCAAACCACCAGCAGCAGCAGCAACTAAAGATATCGGATCTTTCATCGTCTTTACTTTTTCAAACAAGGCTTTTCAAAGATAACCGATGAACGGGTCGTGGGGTGTGGGGTGTGGGGTGTGGGGGAGCCAGTGCGGTCTTGGGGGTTACCCCCATGAGCAACTGGCGTTGTGAGGTGTTTGATTTAATTCCGAATTCCGAATTCCGAATTCCGAATTCATTATGGTGGTGTTTGACTCCAACTGTCTTTTCGCAAACGGGGGTTGATAAATTCGTTTAAGCCTTCACCCAGTAAAGACAATCCTACAACCATTAATGTCATGCCTAAGCCAGGAAAAAGCGCCGTCCACCATACTCCTGTTGGCAGTGCTTCGAGGGCAAGACGCAGATCGTGACCCCATTCTGGTGTTTCTTCTGGCAGTCCTAACCCTAAAAATCCTAAGCCACCCAGCGTTAAAATGGCATCGGCAGCATTGAGAGTGAATAATACTGGTACGCTCTGCACGACGTTGAAAAAGAGGTATCGAGTTAGAATTCTTCCGGTTGAGGCTCCCATAGCTTGGGCAGCTTCGACAAATAATTCGGTTTTGACGCTAACGGTGTGGTTGCGGACGACACGGTAATATTGGGGAATATAGGCGATACTGATGGCGATCGCAGCATTTAATATTCCTCTACCGACGACAAAGGCTAGCGTTACCGAAAGCAAAAGTCCTGGTAGCGTGTAGATCGTGTCCATAAAAAATAACAATATGCGATCGAGTTTGCCACCGAGATAGCCACTGACTAAACCTAAAGGTACGCCAATAATTAAACCAAAGGCTGTGGCTAACACCACCACTTGCAACGCCGCTTGAGTGCCGTATAGCGTGCGCGAAAATACGTCATAACCTTGGCGCGTCGTGCCAAATAAATACTTGAGGGAAGGTGGATCGTGAATTGGGTTAATGAGCGACTCTGTAGGGTTTTGAATCCATCCCCAAGCTTGAAATACGGGAGCGAGTAATGCTATGCCTAAAAAAATCAGGGTAATTGCTAAGCCAATCGCTGTCAGTTGTAAGGATAGACTAGGACGACCAGAAAATCGAATCAATCTGGGAAGTTGACGTTTTGCCACACTCATGCATGTTTGCCCTAACAGGAGCGATACGCAGACTATTGTTACCTAAAAATAAGTCAAAAGTTAAAAGTCAAAAGTCAAAATTTTGAAACTTGTGCTGTTACGCATTTATAGCAAACAGCGGATGAACTAGGACAATTCAATTTACTACAAGTTCGCGCTTGTACCATGAGTTCTTCATTTGCTCGAAAGCTCGCTACTTCCTGAATATTAGCCATAAAGAGATCGCCAACAGGGTTCCATTCTTTTGACTTTTGCCTTTTGACTTTTGACTTACTTTATTGGCTACTCAACCAAGTCATCGCCTGTTTCATCCATTCTTCGGGGCTGGCGTTTTTCGGTACGAGGGCGTTTTGACTGACAGCTGTTAGTGCCTGAGAAATTTCGCTGGGGCTGTAGCCGACGGCGAGGAGTGCGGCTTGCACTTCTTCTAAAATATTTGGGGCTAGGGGTATGGCGGCTGTCGTTGTGGCGAGTCCAGCTGTTTGACTCCAACTGACTAATTTGCTTTTCAGTTCTAAACAAATGCGTTCGGCAGTTTTGCCACCCACACCAGGGGTTTGTAGCAGGAGTTGGGTATTGTTGCTGACGATCGCCTGTACCAGATCGGAGATATCAAAAGTATCTAATAAAGCGATCGCCAGTGCCGCACCAATACCGCTAACGCCGATTAACAAGCGAAATAAGTCTCGTTGTACGCTAGAACCAAAACCGTACAGTGATGGCTGTTCTTCCCGCACTTGGAGATGGGTAAAGATTTGTGTCTGTTCGCCAGCAGTTAGTTCCTGCGATAGTCGGGCGGGAATTTGCATTTCATAGCCGCAAGCGTTCACCTCTAGAATCAGGATGACGCGATTGCTGCTACTTTTGATAATGCTGGCAACTGTACCCTTGAGATAGCTAATCATCCCAAAAAACCGAAATGACCTAAGCCCTCTAGGATACCACCTGCACAGGGGGCTTGGGCTAAGTAGCGATCGCCACCTGGGTTTGCTTCGTGCCATTCTAGTAATTCAGAACTGGCATTACCAACGATAATTCCTTTGGTTTCCCTGGTGGCGAACATGGAAATATCGTTACCAGAGTCGCCGCACACGACTGTTTTTTCTGAGGAAACTTGCCAAGTTGAACGTAAAAACTTGACTGCTAAGCCTTTATCACCGCGTAAGGGCAGAATATCTAAATCGGTTCCGGTACTATAGATTAATTTGACTTCTAAGCCTTGCTGTTTCAAGGTAGATTCCAATTGAGGTAATAGTTCTGCTGCTACAGTTCGAGCCAAGTGAAAGCTAACTTTATAGGGACGCTGTTCTGAATCTGCTTGTAGCGTCAGATCGGCAAAATGAGCTGCGATCGCTAAAATTTTATCGCGATCCCAGCCTATATCGAGTTGTTTCGACCAAGCAGTATAAGAGTTATCAATCCCGTCGAGATAGATTTCCGTCCCCACTGACGCAACCAAAGCATCAGGGGAGATCAGATTTTTTTCCTGTTGCAATTCTTGATATAGTATGGGCGATCGCCCTGTTGCATAAACAATCTTCGTGCCGTGTACGTGGCGATGGTAACTTAGTTTTTGGTTTAATTCTGATAAGGCGCGATCGTCACCTACGAGGGTGTTATCTAAGTCGGTTACGAAGAGAAATTTCACAACTACCTCTTATACCAGCTACTCCATCAAATAGTTTAGGACTAAGTGGCGATCGATGAGATCGAGCAAGTCAAAAGTTAAAAATCAAAAGTCAAAATAGATATCTTGCTTGCATTCACTCTTCATCCGCGTACCCAATGGTTGCGGCTGCACCAACATCAGCATTCATCTGCGTTTCCATCTGCATTGAAATTCATCTCTAGTAAGCTCAGCCATATTTGCCCCCTTGAGTTAAATATTAGTATTAACTGCATATGTAATTTTTTCTTAGCCCCTTTTTAAGGGGGTTGGGGGATCGAAAAAAAACAGTTACCTTATTGCAAGATCCCCTAATATAGCAATCCTATTTGATTCATGAACGAGCAGGCTTCTAGCCTGCCGCAGGCTAGAAGCCTACTTTACAAATCATTTAGAACTGCTATAGCAGGGCTAAGATTTGAGCAGAATTTAGTTCAACAACTATTTCGAGAGGAAATTATGCGGGAATCCGTAATTTATCAAGATATTATTCAAAAGGGCATACAACAAGGCAAGCAGGAAGGCGAGTTAGCAGTTGTGCTACGCCAACTCACCCGCCGCCTTGGAACGATAGAACCTGAAGTTCAAGAACGCTTGCGGAGTTTAACTACTACTCAGTTAGAAGATTTAGCAGAAGCTTAGAGTTTTCAGCCTTTTGCCTTTTAACTTTGAACTTTTGACTTTCTCATGCTGCTTGAGATTGCCCAAATTCGGATAAGAATCGGAATGCCTTCACGACAGCACTAGCGCATTCTCTGGGTGAAGAATTGTAAAAAGCACGCCATGCAGAGGCTTTAAATTCATCGTAACGGTCTGCTTTTTCAGGGAAACGTTCTAACCAGGCTAAACGCACGGCATGACCGATTAATACATCTAAGACGATGTATTCTTCTATTTGCAAATTAGGATTGCGATCGCAAATTGCTGCTAATTCCATGAGCGTTTCAATATTAACTTGTCGATATTCTGGCGCTTCAATTTTATTGAGTAAATGCTCGACTCGCAAGGCAAAGTTTTTTTCTCCCGATGTCATTTCTGCTAGAATTAACTCGCTATCCAAACGATTGCGTCGTTCTAATTTATCGCCAATAATCACGCCTTTAGAGTGTTTCATTAACCGCCAAACTCGTTGGAAAAAGTCTTGAGGAACGCGGTTCATCGACCCATCCCAGTGTCGCTGCTGTTGCCAGCCACTCAAAGGGACAAAGCCTTCATCTGTAGCTTCAGGCAGTACTACCCATTCAATATCGCTTTCTGGCTGTTTGACGTGTAGCGATTCTCGTTGACGCAAGACTTGATTCATCCCCTCATAACCAATTAAAACTTGGCGCAGGCGCATTTTCACTTCAAATGGGGATAGTTGCATCAAATGTTCGTAGGCTTCATCTTGAGTTAATCCCAATTCTTGCCCTAATTCGCTGGTAATTAATAGAATTAAATAACCAACCCGCAATGTCAGCAATCCCTTAAATAAGTGGGGTTCAGTACGAATTAATACCCCTAAATAGTTAAGCATTTCTTGAGTCAAAACGCGATCGCGAATATCTTCGCCACAAAACTGGTCGATTTTTTCCCCAATTTCCTGATTAGACATCGGTTGGGTAATCAAGGAAGCCTCGCTGTAAGACTTACCTACAGCAATTTGTTTTTGTCTGACTAGAATTGATGTCACCTCGTCTGAAAGCGACACGTCTATCATCCGTCGCAGTCCTGCGGCGCGGCGTACAATCGTCCACAAGCAAGAATTTCCCGCCTTGGTATAAACTTCATCCAATAAATCGCCAACCGTCACTCGTCCAGTGCCAAAACCAGTATCAAAATCTAAGCCGCGTAAGCGATACAATGTCTGCAATAACTCTATTTGCTCGTAAAGATTTTCTGAAGCCCGTAATTGTCCTAATAGTAGACTGAGATTGGTTTCGCACTCTAGTTGAAATTCTTGAGTAATCCCTAGAGGTAGGTTTTTTTCGGGATGAAACGTTAAATAATAGTTGCGTTGTGCGGTCTTGTTGACTGCTAAGCGAATAAAATTTAACTCATGCAAGAAATCAATCCGTTCTGTTTTTGCCGTTAGCATCAACTGTTGCAATCGTCCTAGCTTAACGTGAACGCCGTTGCAAACACCGCTTCTGAGTTCCTCCATCAACGGTAATAACGCTTCTTTCTCCGTTTCTAGCATGGTATGAGTTAACATCAGCGTTACTGTCGGTCGCCCTAAATCACTCCAATGGTGTTTAATATATGCAAGTTCGCTTTTGAGTCGTGCGACTAGAAAGTGGTAATCGAGGGTGAGATAAAATTGTTGGGGATCGAGAAAAGAAGGTAAAAACACCACGGTTTCATCGCGAATCCGAAAGATTCTCGAAGTCGTTAAACTCCGCAAGCGTCTAATTGGTCTTCCTGACAAACCTAATTTGTCGTTGCGTCCAATTTGGGTGTAGACAGTTGATAGTTCTCCGGCTTGGCGGACTTGAATGGGTTCTACTTGTGATGGTGTTTGGGTTTCAATGCCGTAAACCGCTAGTTTTGCTTGTAAATCTTCATCTTCTGCAAGTAAGGCAATTTGTACCATTGCTTCTTGGCGACGACCGATGTTTAAATGTTTTCCTAGAGGATCGATATCGCCAATTGAGACTAGCCCTTCACTTAACATTTGACCGAGAAAATACAGGCTTTGCGCCCAAACTAAGGGGACATTCTCATTTGGTAGACGAGTTTGAGTTTGGGGATTTGCCCTTTCTGCGGCAATGTTTTCCTGCGGGACGTAGTACAACTCTGGCAATAGTTTCACGCCATCTCGTTCTACGACAATCTTTTCCAAGCGTTCCTGATATGCTTGAATTTGGGTGCGATCGCCTCTAAATATTCCATCTAGTAATAAGTATGTGAAAAATAGGGGCCACTCGCATTCGATATGTTCAAATTGCTTCAGTTCCCACGGTTCGTAATGCAGGCGGTTGGTGTCTTCCAACACCGTTTGATGTCCGTCACGTAAAAATCGCTTGCAACCGTATTTGCCTTGGAGTTTGGTAATAATATCATTGCGGGTGCGTTCTAGCAAGCGTCGATCCTCTACGGCAAACGCAGGATAACCGATAACGCTTAATACGGCTGCATCAACTTCTTTAGACGCAGATTCCCTCGGTAACAAATTCTCTAACGTAATGCGGGCGCGGGCAATTTCATCGGGTAAAACGTGAATTACCGATGCTTGGCTACCCCCAACTCCAAATAAATCTAGTCCGTTCATGGCTTCTAAGGCTGCTTTTGCCATTCCCACAGAACTAGCATTCAATTCGGCATTACCGTGATTGATTTTGTTTCCCCGTTCCCAAATTCCGAAGTCTGGGGTACGGTAGGTGCGTCCGATGTAATAAACCAAATTTTGCACGAAGTTTACTTCGTCGATGGTGTAGACGACGTGCAACCCCGAAGCCGTCATTTGTGCCAGCATCAATAAAAATAGAGAAGTGGCATCGAGTTGTAGATGTCCCCACTCACCATCGCCGACGACAATATCACCCGTTTGAGTATTGTACTTGGCGTGCAAGGCATCTAGGGCAGCTTGAGTGTGTTTAAAGCTTTCTACTTTGGTGGCTTGGCGCATCATCGCAAATAACAAGCCTCGCATCAGCTTCACAACGCTGTGTTCTAATTCGTAGGTACGTCCTTTATCGGGATCGACTTTACGATATGCTAGCGCCAGACCCCAGACCGCTAAAATACTGTAGACGTTATCTCTCACCCAGGCATCGGTATAATCTCCGTGGGCAGTGATGGCAGTACTAGCTGGTAATAAGCCAGAAATCGGATTTTGCCGAGATAAAATGATGGTTTTAATCTGATGGTAATAATAGTCCAGTCGTGCGGGTAACTGAGCGGCAGTTTTGTACATACGGAAGTTTGACTGTTTCGGGAATCAAGCGGTTGCGTGGTGAAGCTATCTACAGAAAAGCAAAGATCGCTACATTTCATCCTTTCGGAGTAGATCGACCAAAGTAGAAGAACGATAAGCTGATTTAGGATTTTGTTCGTATTCTACTGGAAATCTCACCGTACCACTGAATCGCGTTAGCGAAGCTGAACGAAGTTATCGCCACTATCAAACGAAAATTTATTGTAATCTTCATCAAATCCCCACTCTGCGATCGCGTATCTTTGCAAAATCTTTAACGACTCTAAGCTACAACATTGTCAGTATTTTCACTGAATACGTAACTTAGTATTGTCTTTTTTTATACCGTTGGCTTTACCGAATCAACAGGCAGGTAATCGATATGGCACTTTTATACAATCAACAACAGTCTCCTTTGGTAAAAATTGTCTACAGCAAAGTTATTACTAACGGCAAAGTTGAACTAGTACCACTGCAACTATATGCAGACGGTTCCTTGCGTCGCTGTTAGTAGAAAATCATAGCCACTCTATATAAATTGTTAAATCGGTTTTCCCTGTAGAGACGTTACATGTGTAGAGACGTTACATGTAACGTCTCTACAAAAATTCGTGAAAAAATTTAAGAGCGACTTAAATCTTGACTCCAAAATAATTCTTTGCCGTGGGAATCAATAACCCGTCCAGTAAAGATAATAGCTTTGGTTTCAGAAATAGAAAAGCCTGCCTCAAAACCGATCGCAGTTTTCAATTGGATGCAATACACGTCTGGTAGGGGCGCACAGCTGTGCGCCCCTACAAATATCATCCACATAATCGAGAATTGCTATGAGATGTTGATTCAGACCGTGAAAGCTTCCATCCCAATCGGTGATTTGATAATAATTGATTTCAGTCTCGGCAAGATCGCGATCGCATCTTGTTGAGAGAGAAGACAAGCATCAGCTTTCTAATATTCAGCAATTAATTATACAAAGGTAAATCTTCCTTTAGAAGCAGGTATAAAAAGCTTGAATCTGCTAGCTCATTATTCAACTGAGTATTAAAAGATACCAAAAAGCTTTACTTTGAGGAAGACATGACAATCTATATTTTTGCGGTTGAATAATAATTGCTTTACTTTATCTTTAAAATTAGAGAGGTATCATCAAGCTTTCATAGGCTTGTATGAAAAAACACTTGGAATTCGTGTAGGGACTGGTGGCGACGCATCTACAAAACATCAGGGAGGAAGTCACCAATGGCTAGAGTGGCATTGCTGATCGGCGTAAGCGATTACGGACCTGGTTTTAACTGGTTACCTGGAGTTGGAAAGGACTTGGTAGCAATGCAACGGGTCTTACAGCATCCAGAAATGGGTGGTTTTACAGAGGTAGAAATCCTCAAAAATCCCGATCCACTGACAATGCAATTAGCGATCGCAACTTTATTTAACGCCCAGACACGCCAGCCGGATGACTTAGTATTATTATATTTCTCCGGTCATCACGTCAGCGATCGCTATGGCAGATTTTACTTTCCCACTCGCTTAACTTGTAAAAATCCCAACGGAGAACTGGTTGCACCGACTGCAATCCCATCTCATCTAATTAAAAATATCATGAATGACAGTCTGGCAGAACAACAGGTTGTCATTCTCGATTGTTGCGCCGACAATTCTACTGTGATAGATGGATGGACGCAAAATCCCATGATTGGCAATCTCCAACAGCAGTTAGGAGGAATAGGTAGGGTAATATTGACGGCTGGAAATACAGCAACAGAATGTTCTCATAAGGGATTTGAACTCTCAACATATACTCATTACTTAGTAGAAGGAATTGAAACTGGCGCAGCAGATTTAGATCGCGATCGCACAATTTCTGTAGCAGAAATGCATCAGTATATTAGGAGAAGACTAGGAGAAACATCGACAAATTTAGCACCAAATATACACGCATTTGACGATCCGCAGCAGATTTATTTAGCTAAAGCAACCATTAGAAGAACAGCACTTTGGTGGTTGGAAAATGCAACGCTCAATACAGCGATCGTAGCTCATAGTAAAGGTACAGACGATCGAGGTACAGATTGGGAAGCAGACCGTCAGAGTACGGTAGCAGTTTTAACTAGCGAAATGCAGGAAAAAACGGTAGAAGACGATCTCGTTCAACGCCAACCAAAATCTTGGTTGGGGGCAGTTACACTGACAGTTTTGGCAATATTAGGGATAGCTTATGGTGCAACTCGCTGGCAAGATTTGCGCCAGCTATCCATGAGCGAAACTATTGCCGCAGACACGACATACAATCACCAAGTACCGACAGTACTCGAACATGTTCATACTGTTTGGTCGCTGGCTTTTAGTCCTGACAGTCAAATTTTAGCTAGCTGTGGTAACGATCGCGCAATTAAGTTGTGGAGTTTAAAAACTGGAGAATTAATTCGGACAATTCTTGATGCTCATGCAGGTGCAATTTGGTCGGTAGCGATCGATCCTGGCGGAGATAAATTAATTAGCGGTAGTAGCGATCGCACGATTAAAGTTTGGGATTTGCAAACCGGGGAACCGATCCGTACCTTGCGGGGACATACAGATACAGTTCGTGCTGTGGCTGTGAGTCCCGATGACAAACATATTGTCAGCGGTAGTAGCGATCGCACGATTAAAGTTTGGGATTTAAGTACGGGAGTTTTACTACGAACTTTGAGCGGACATACAAGTGCAGTTCGTGCCGTAGCAATTAGTCCTAATGGTTACACGATTGTAAGTGGTGGTGCAGACAATTTAGTCAGAGTTTGGAATTTAAACACGGGACAATTACTCAGCACGCTACAAGGGCATACTAGCCGAGTCATTGCGATCGCCATGAGTCCCGATGGAAATATAGTTGCCAGTGGTGGAAATGACAACACAATTAGGCTGTGGAATTTACAAACTGGAGATTTATTACATACTTTGAAAGGGCATTCAGACCACATTAATTCTCTGACTTTTCGAGCGGACGGACAAGTACTAATTAGCGGTGCAGAAGACCATTCCATCAAATTATGGAATCCGCGATCGGGCGAGCTGCTCAATACTTTAAGCAAACACGATGAAGATGTTTATGCAGTAGCTATAAGTCCCGATGGTAAAACTCTTGCTAGTGCAGATAAAGCAGGGGAAATTAAACTGGGACAGTGAACGTTTATCAGTACAACTAGCCAAAGCGCCACTAGCCACTGATAACTAATTTACCTATAACCGGGATCTTCTTCTTCTAGGCTGGCTCCACCTGGAGGCGAATTAACTGGAGGCAAACTATTAGCAGGTGGAGATGTATTGTTTGATGGTTTTACCGTAGGCGGGGTAGGAATGGGAACTGGAGGAGTGGAGATTGAAGGAGTAGAGGAGGTTGGGGGAGTAGAGCGACGAAAAGTCGGTGCGGTAGACGTAGGAGAAGAGGGCTGCTGTTCGACTTCTATGAGACCAAGCAATACACCAGAACTCGTAAAATATTGGCTCCAGTTTTGAATTTGAGGTTGCTTTTGCCAGTCAAAGCGAGAAACTTTGGCAAACAATAGAGGTGCTTCTTGTCCGTTACGTTCGCCAAAAATGCGGACGGACATTTCGCGCAACTTGGAGTTTTCTTGAAATCCTAGTCGGGTCAAGTTTGCGGCGATGATTTCCGCTTGTTGTATTAGCTCGGCAAAAGATTGGGGACGAGTGATGTTGACGGTAAAATCAACCTGTTTGGACTGAGTACTTTGTAGGGTCTGGGAATTGCGTGTAAAGTCTACAACCTCTACTGGATTGGCTGTTACGGGAGAGATTGCGATCGCCCAACTACCTAAAATAAATACCGTACCCAAAATTCTGCTATGACTCATAGCTACAGCCTGATGTCTACAAATTCGCTTTAACGCTACTTGAGTTACTCTACCGCTTAATTGCTCCCCAATTGTGTAGATGCACGCAAGATTTTTAATTCCGAATTCCGAGTTCCGTAGCTTGCTTCCCCGTAGGGGTATTCCGAATTCTTAACGTTTGGGATAAACGGCAACGGCTTCGATTTCAATCAACCAACCAGGATCGACTAAACCAGCCACAGCCAGGGTAGAACGAGCTGTTTTGACTGGATTTTCTGGATTGTTGAAATATTCAGCGTAGGCATCAAACCAACCTTGGTAATCGACTTGATTATCCATTGCGGGATCTGCCACCAGATAAACGCGCAGATAGACCACATCAGATAATTTCAGGTTCACATCTGCCAACAAAGCTTGAATTCGTTCTAGAATACCGATCGCCTGAGTTTTTGTATCGCCATAGCGATCGCGCGTCCGCAGTGGAGCATCGGGATTAATCACTGGTGGGACTGTGCCACTCGTCCAATAGTAAGCTTGGTCTTCCGGTACGGCGACGGCTGAAGCAATTGAAGAGGTTGGCGAACCGTAAAACACTACCTCTTTCGGTGAAGTTGGTTTGGCTACAGCTTGAAGATGAATCCCAAATATTTGCAGACCAATTAAGCTAGCACAAACAATTGCTAATAACCAAACACTAATTTTTCCAAGTTGAAGTTGATTGATGAAGCGTTTCATAGTTAATTTTTGGGTAATTTTTGGGTAACAATCAAAAATCAAAAGCCAAGCATTTGTAGGGGCGGGTTTAGCCAAAAATTCATGCCGACAGCAAGAAATCTACCTTCAAAACCCGCCCGTACCGGAGATAGGAGAATGTCAATAAAATCCCGATTGCGCACCAATGACAAATAACGCTCATAGAGCCGCAATCTGTGTAGAGACGAGACGAGCAGATTCAAAAGCACCAGCCATCCAACCTGTGAGGTAGCTGAGATGTTCGCCGCACAAATAGATGTTGCCATCTGGTTGATTCAGTCGCGGATAGTAAGTCGTTCTGACATCAGTGGTGTACTCCGCCCATCCACCTTTGCTATAAGGCACTGTTGACCAGAACAGCGAAAAGCCATTCTCAAAGTGGTTGTTATATTGCGGGTGAATCTTACTCCCTTGTTCCAATGCTAAAGCTACGCGGTCTGCGGGGGCGAGGGTTCCGACTGTCTCTGCTGTTGAACCAAAGTTGTAGTAGCCCAAAACTACGCCTTTTTGAGACAGATAACCTGTGGAGGGATACCAGATCTGAGTGATGTCTTGGTCAGTTTGAGTGATACCACCGAAGATGTCTTCGTCATCTTCCCAAAAACGGCGGTTGAACTGTAACGCACTTTTACCCGTAACGGCATATTCCACGCTGGCGATCGCTTCTTTCATATCGGGAGCGAAATCAGAGGGAATATCTTTCAGTACTGACAGAGGAATGTTACAGATACAGTAGTCGGCTGTCTCTTGCTTGACGTTACCCGATTTATCTTTGTACAAAATTTGCACGCCATCGGGAGTCTTGCGAATTTCTGTCACCACTGCGCCATAAGTAATGAATCTCCCTACCTGCTTTTCAAAAGCTTTGGCGATCGCATCCATTCCTCCTACAGGCTCAAACATCGTCATTTGCTGGTTGAAGCCAAATTCAAAACTTTCGTTCCCAGCAAATCCCAACTCTAACAACGCACTCAGATCGTAAGGGTCATCAACGACTCCAGGCGCATCGCCCGCTCCTTGATACGTAGAGTAACCGCGTCGGCTGGAACCTTTGTAAAATAAATCTGGGTTTAAACCGCCATAAGTGCGGAGAAATTCGATCATTTTCTCCTTATCTTCCACAGTTAGAGGTGCATCAACTGCATCTTTACTAATTGCCTTCGCTAAGAGTTCGGAAATGTATCCCCGCATATCGGCGATCGCCTCGCGAAAATGAACCTTGCGACCGGATAGCGATCCTGCGTTTTCGCGGTAAATATATTGCTGGCGGCTGAGGTTGACTATGACTTCTAACGGAACGCCCAGTTCTTTGCAATAGTCAATAGTGACGTGATGGTAGGGAATCCGAGCGGGACCGGGGTTAAAATATTGTCCGCGATCGAATCCGATGGTCTGTGTCTGACCTAAAGTATCCGTGAATTTATCTCCGGTGCGAACTGTCCAGCAGCGACCCCCTGAACGTTCTCTGGCTTCTAAAATTTTGCATTGGTAGCCGACTTTGCTCAATTCATAAGCGCAAGTCATGCCACCTAACCCAGCACCGAGAATGATAATACTTTTACTACCTCCTCGACGTTGAAGTTGAAACGGGGATTTTTGTGCTGTTGCTGGTTTTTCGATCAAATCCAAAGCTTGCATAACTGCATAAGTAGTACCAGCAGACGCAGCAATTCTCGTGATAAAGTCTCTTCTTCTCACGTCCAATCCTCAATTATTTGGCTGCACAAAAAATGGCGAAAAGATGTAGTTTATACATCATTTGCGCTGCAAAACTGTATCAGAGCAAATAAATACTAGTTGCAGCGTAATTTTTGCGACATGACTCAAAATATGGCGAATAACAGCCGAAGAGTGTATTTACGATGACAGTTCGATTTGTAATAATAATGAGTTTTGTAACTACTGCTTTGCGCAAGAATTAGTTTTGTAACTGCCTGCGATCGCAGTATTTTTAGTTACTGAATATTCAGCAATTCTGCTGTCTGCTGCGGTTGAACTAGAGTATTGGCACACAAAATTCCCGAAGCGGCAACAGCTGGCACGCCAATTCCAGGCGTGGTACTATCACCAACGCGATATAATCCCGAAATCGGAGTGTGAGTACTGGGAAACATACCCTTACCAGCCGCGATCGCTGCTCCATAAGTTCCCTGGTAGCGTCGTAAATAATGCGCGTGAGTCAACGGCGTACCGATCAGTTCTAAGACAATTCTTTGTCTAATATCTGGAATAACTCGTTCTAAAGCACGATACAAAGATTGCGATCGCTCTTTTTTGCGTTCTTGATAGCTATTATCTCGCTGCCAATGTTCGTGTGATTCTAAAGTATAGGCGTGAACCACATGATGTCCTGGGGGTGCAAGAGAATCATCCCACACTGAAGGAATGGAGATCATGCAGGTATTACCAGGAGTCGTGATGTCGCGTTCTGCATCGTGGACGACAACATGATGTCCGGTTAAATTGTCCAACCCCTCGGCTTTAATACCCAAATGCAGGTGCATGAAACTATCTACAGCTGGGGTGGCTAACGCTGTTTGTCGATAGGATGTGGGTAAATCTTCTGGCTGTAATAATTTACCGTAGGTATCCCAAATGGAAGCGTTGGATATAACAATTGGTGCATGAAGGATTTCTCCCTTTCGCAAGCGCACGCCTGTAACTCTACCAGACTCTACCAAAATTTGTTCGACATGACAGCCCAAGCGCAACTCGCCACCCCAACGTTTTAACCCGCGTACTAAAGCATCGACGATCGCCCCACTACCCCCAATTGGATACTCTACCCCAGCACGAGAGCGTTCGCCTAACATAAAAGCAACTTCTGGGGCGATCGTTCCATGTGCTTTTAAACCCGATAGTAGAAAACATTCTAAGTCAATCAGTCGCCTCACCCAGCGATCGCTAACTTCCCGATCCATGACTTGTCCTACCGAGCTTTGGACTAAACCCAAATGGGGTAACATTTTGACTAATGAGGGCAAGCAACGCCCCATGAGAACGGGTATCAGTTGCCAATCAGCCCGTAATAATATTGTGGGAATGCCCTGTAAAGTGTCGTACAGGGGTAGCAAGCGCTGAATAAATCGCTCTAATTCTTTCGATCCTTGAGGGGTAAATTGCCTTACTGCTTCTAGGTAGCGTTCCTGTTGGCTGTATACAGGTAAAGTTCCTTCAGGAAAATGATAATGTCCCAAAGGATCGTAAGGTATGGCTGGGAGAGTTTCTTCTAAAACATTTAAGACTTGACGCAGGGGGTTGCGGCTGTGGGAGTCGTTTAAACCGCAGTAGAAGGAGGGACCAGAATCGAAATGAAATCCCTGGCGAGAAAAACTATGGGCTGCACCCCCAGCTATGGTATGACTTTCACAGACTGTGACTCTTTTGCCATAACGAGATAATAAAGCAGCGGTAGTCAAGCCACCTATACCGCTACCAATGACAATGACATCTACGTCGCGATCGCTCATTTGTTAACCTGTATTACTTCGATATACTATAGCGGTCGGCTATTTTCAAATGGTTCTACTGCTTATGGAGCAAATAAGAGTTAATTCTAATTTTCCCTAACTAAAAGGACGAAGCATTTTAACCATATGTATTCTTGATTTAAAGCTTGCAGCATTATAGATGAGACTCGCCATGAACTTAAGTTCATGGCTGATAGCTGAAGTCCACTAAAGTAGACTAGCAGACAGACTTTAACCCATTGAAATGGGTTTTTGCTATCAGCCTGTGAATTGTATTCGCAGGCGGGCATTGCAGCAGGTGCAAAATTTCAGCTTTAGTCATATAAGCGCTCTACAGAACACTATATTCTAGCAAAAACTAGTTTTGTGAATATGAACTTTATTCGGAGTGAGTTTATGGACAATCGAAAACTAGAGTTTGAAATTGATAGAAAAAACTTAGAATTTGAAATCGATAGAATAAAACAAGAATCATTATTTGTATACGATCTCTTAATCAGCCGCTACGAGATATTATTTGATATTTTACACTCAAAGCAAACTCAAGAAAATATTAATTTTTGCAAACAGTTATGGAATTTCTTTTGTAGAATATGGAAATTAATAGTAGGTGAAGCCCGTTGAGAAAAAGTATTTTTTATAATTCTTTTATCTTTAATACTAGTAGAACTAGAATTTAGCTATTACAACATATTGATTAACGAACAAAACAAAGCATGGTATGTGTTGATTTGGTTGGTAGCGTGGGCTTCTCTTTGGCTTTTTAAATTATGTAGGGGCTTTAAACGAAAAACACAAAGAGATAATAAATCGGAACTGGTTCACAGATTTTTAACAAGAAATAAGCAGAGGGCTACAGATGATTTAGTAGTAATTAATGAACTATGCTCGGTCGCTCATATTTCAACTTTAGATTTCGTTTTAGCAGAAATAAGAGGGTTGATAGACGAAAGGCAAGCACAAGGTGAAGTTTATATTTCATTTGTGCCAATATCATCTCTAGTTTCTGTTGTCTTAGCATTTGCAATATTTGGTAACTTTATACAAGCTTTTGGCGGTACTTTATTTTTCGATGCAGTTGTAGGAGTTCCAGGATTTATACTCATAGTTAATCAAGTAAATACCTTTGTTACAAAATGGAGAATACAACGTGAGGAGATATTTGCACTGAAGCGCAGTAGATTTTTATTAGAACAAGCGAAGACTATCTTAGAAAAGATTAAAGAATAAACAAAATCGCTTAGTATGCTGAGAATATTAGCAACAAAAATTTACAAAAGGCAATGTAGCCTATCTCTGCTGTGGCATTAGCAAGGTTCAGTCTACTAACGAAATGGTATAACAAAGATCGCACTGACCTAGACAAATAGGCGGGTACACTTGGATTGTCATAAAGGGTTTAATTAAAATAAGCCAAAATAGATTGAAGAATAGCAAAATGCTAAAACTGCTACGAGTGAGGTAATGGACTAAACTGTGGAAGTACAACCGAACAGTGAAACTAGCCGCTATAACTTCACAATCTGCTGATGGCTGAGCCAATAATCGAACTCAAAGGTGTAAGTAAATCATTTGGTAGCAACCTGGTTTTAGATCGAGTCGATCTGACGATCTATAAGGGAGAAGCTTTAGCCATCATCGGTCCTTCCGGTACGGGAAAATCGACAATTCTCCGACTGATAGCAGGATTATTGGCTCCTGATGAGGGAGAAATTTACGTCAAAGGACAGATGCGAGAAGGCTTGATTGAAGATAAAGCAGACCCAATCGGGATTGGGATGGTGTTTCAACAAGCGGCTTTGTTTGACTCGCTGACGGTAGAAGAAAATGTCGGCTTTTTCTTGTACCAACACAGCCGCCTATCGCGCCAGCGGATTCGAGAATTAGTCAACCGCAGCTTAGAGATGGTGGGTTTACCAGGAATTGGCGATCGCTATCCGGCAGAGTTATCGGGAGGAATGCGCAAGCGGGTGAGTTTTGCCCGCGCGATTATTTCTAACCCCGACAACCCCAAAGATCGATCGGAGGTTTTACTCTATGACGAACCGACGGCGGGACTCGATCCAATTGCTTCGACTGTGATTGAAGATTTGATTCGTCAGTTGCAATGCTTGACAGGAGTTTGTAACACCTACGCGATCGTCACCCATCAAGACAGTACCATCCGCCGTACAGCCGATCGCATTATTTTTCTCTATCAAGGTAAATTGCAGTGGGAGGGAACGGTGGACGATATCAACAAGACAGATCATCCAATGGTGCGACAGTTTTTCAGTGGCAAAGTAGAAGGACCAATTCAGGTAATTGGTTAGCAGGGGTGCTACAGTGCGCCTGAGTCAGTGAATCGAGGAGAAAACGATGCGATCGCGTGCAGTTAGAGAAGGTTCGGTGGGTTTATTGTTATTGCTAGGAATGGGAATATTTATTGCCGTCTTCCTATGGATTAGAGGCTTAACTGTAGGTGAGAGAAGCTACAGCTTTACAGTTGAATTTCCCAGAGTCAACGGTTTACTAGAAGGAGCAGCGGTAAGATATCGGGGGGTAACAGTTGGTAGGATTGCCAGTATTCGTCCGCGAGTTAATGGAGTAGAAGTGACTGTAGAGGTTTCTCCAGCCAACGTTGTGATTGCCCGCGATGCAATCATCGAAGCTAACCAATCGGGGTTTTTAGGTGAAGTAAGCGTCGATATTACGCCACAAAAAGAAGTCCCACCAGAACAAGTGACCGCTAGAGCGCTCGATCCCAAGTGCGATCGCGCTTTGATTGTCTGCAACGGTTCTCGTCTCACTGGTGAAATTGGCGTTAGCACTGACGAATTAATTCGCTTTACTACCCGCTTTGCTAGCGTCTACAGCAATCCAGAACTCTATGAAAATATTAATGCGGCGATCGAAAACACTTCAATTGTTGCCGCCGATGTGTCTCGACTGACTCGCGAACTTACGACATTAACCAAATCGACACGACAGCAGCTAGACAACCTTGCAGTTACAGCCGATCGAATTACAGCCACGACAAATAAAACCGCCAGTCAATTTGGAGCCACAGCCAACCAAGTTCGATTGACAGCAGAACAAGCAAACGATTTAATTGCTAATCTCAATCGTCTCGTCACTGAAAATCGCACTTCCCTCGTCGCTACTTTAGACAATCTCACCCAAACAAGCAAACAACTCCGTTCAAGCGTCGAAACTCTCACACCCACCGTTAACCGCGTTACCCAAGGACAGCTGATAGAAAATTTAGAAACTCTCACAGCCAATGCTGCTGAAGCTTCAACTAATTTACGCGACGCTTCTAAAGCGCTAAATAGTCCTAGTAATGTCTTGGCACTACAACAAACCTTAGATTCTGCGCGGGTAACATTTCAAAACGCCCAGAAAATTACCTCCGATTTGGACGAACTCACGGGAGATCCTTCATTTCGGGACAGCATTCGCGAACTGATCGAAGGCTTGAGTGGTTTAGTCTCTTCTACACAGCAGGTAGAACAGCAAGTTCAAGTCGCTAATACGCTCGATAGCGTGAGGGAGTCGGCAGTCGTTGGGGGACAAGGAGGACAAGGGGGACAAGGAAGCTTTGCCCTCGCTCCTCACTCCTCGCTCCTCGTCCCTCGTTCAGAGACTCCCCAATGGTTGCTGAAACTTAAGGAAAGCGTAAAACAGGACAAGTAAAATCAAGGCTAATCAGCTCCAGTCTTCTTCGTCTCTAACTGCATTTTGGTAAATGGAGCTAGTAGCATGAATTTGACGGGTTTTTTCGTATAAAGTAGCTTCCGTTAAATTCCATCTCTGCATGACGGCGTTTAGGTCTGATTGGATGTCTCTAGCTCCAGGGAAGCCGCGATAACGAATTCGCAGTCGTGCTAGCTCTGCCAAATTGTAATCGCTGACGGGATCGGTTTGCAGGCGATCGACGATCGCGCGATCGCGTCTGTACAACGGATGTTGTTGGTCTTTGGTTTCTAAATTGGCACTCATAGAATAGACGCAATGTTTACGGGCTGTATTCCACCTCCAGCTATGATATTCGGAAAATGGTGGGTATTAACTGCGTGCATCGCTTGAATTCCCAAGTTGGCACGGTTCACCAGATCTGCTTCTGTCCCGATAACTCGACCGCTACTGTCGAGAATCGAGTGGTTGAAGTTAAAGCCATTTAAATTGAACGCTACGCTACAAATTCCCGCCGTGGCAAACCAGATTCCTATTGTAGGTAAGGCAGCTAGGAGAAAGTGAAAAGCGCGATGATTTCTACTAGCAAACCAAGGAACTAAAAGCCGTCCTAGAAAACCATAGTGTCCTGCCAAGTAGTGATAAGTCATCTGCGACTGACCTAATTTATATCCCGCATTGACAGATTCATGCTCCTGAGTTTGGCGGATGAGGGTAGAAGTTACCAGAGAACCGTGCAAAGCACTCAAAAGCGCGCCACCAAAAACTCCCGCTACCCCTAACATGTGGAAAGGATGCATGAGAATGTTGTGGTCTGCTTGGACTGCCAACATAAAATTGAACGTGCCAGCAATTCCCAAAGGGAGTCCATCGGCAAAGCTACCCTGACCGATGGGATAGACCAGCAATACTGCTGTGGCGGCGGCGGCTGGCGCAGAGAAAGCTACAGCAGTCCAAGGACGCATACCCAAGCGATAACTCACTTCCCACAGTCGTCCCAAGTAACACCATATGCCGATGAGAAAGTGGAGTACGATCAGTTGATAAGGACCGCCGTTATAAAGCCATTCATCCATAGATGCGGCTTCCCAGATCGGGTAAAAATGCAGCGCGATCGCCGCTGAAGTTGGTATGACTGCGGCTGTAATCAAATTATTGCCACCCATCAGCGAACCGATAACAGGCTCTCTAATGCCGTCTAAATCCACAGATGGGGCGATCGCAAAAGCAAGCATAAAACAAATGCTAGCTGTCAGTAAGGTGGGAATCATCAGTACGCCAAACCAACCAATGTAAATTCGATTGTCAGTACTTGTTACCCACTCGCAAAATCGATTCCATACTTTGGCAATTTCTAATTCCGGTCGCCGTTGAACAATCGTGTTCATAACGTCCTCCTAGCAAAACTCTATCTAAAGAGATAGATGCTATCCTCTGCCGCTGTTGACTGATTTTAGATTCCTTGCGGATTAAGAAATGTTGATGCTGTAGCGCCAGCGACCTTCTACACGCGATCGCTGTTTTGGCATCCGAGCAAATTGATTTTCAAGATCGTACAACTTTCTGAGTCAATTTTAGAAAAAATTTGCTGGCTGTTAGAATTTTAGTTAAATATCTTTAAACGGCTGTCAGAAAGGCAAAAAATAAAGAGAGCTGTAAATAGACTCAGATCGTGACTGAACCAAAACCAGGGACGCTATACGTAGTTGGAACGCCAATTGGTAATTTAGAAGATATCAGCTTTCGGGCAGTGCGGATCTTGCAGTCGGTAGATGCGATCGCGGCGGAGGATACTCGCCACACGGGGAAGTTATTGCACCATTTTCAAATTAAAACACCACAACTGAGTTATCACGAACACAACCGTAACAGCCGCATTCCCGAAATTATCGATCGGTTACAAACAGGTAAAGCGATCGCTTTAGTGACAGATGCCGGAATGCCGGGAATTTCCGATCCTGGGTATGAGTTAGTTCAAGCGTGCGTCGAGGCAGAGATAACTGTTGTCCCGATTCCTGGCGCGAGTGCTGTAATTACGGCTTTGAGTGCGGCGGGTTTACCTACGGATCGGTTTGTGTTTGAGGGTTTTTTACCAGCTAAGGGCAAACCCAGACGCGATCGCTTAGAGTTTTTGCAGACAGAATCCCGCACGATAATTTTATACGAAGCTCCGCATCGTTTGCGTCAAACTTTACAAGATTTAGCCACGGTATTTGGGGCAGAAAGACAGATTGTGCTGGCGCGAGAACTAACAAAATTACACGAAGAATTTTGGCGGGGGCAAATTGAAGGGGCGATCGCCCATTATCAACAAAAAGAACCCCAAGGAGAATACACCCTAGTTGTTGCAGGCATGGAATGGGTGAAACCCCAGTTATCGGAAGCAGAAATTCAGGCAGAATTGCAAAAATTGATTTTAGCGGGAGTATCGCGATCGCAGGCTAGCCGTCAGTTGGCAAAGGCGACTTCTCTATCGCGCCAGGAAATCTATCAATTGGCTTTAGCAATTCCGAATTTGCCCCTGTCTGCATCACCGATACCAGACATCCAGAATGAGTAAAGCCGCATCAAATATCGCGCTTACCTGTAGCTAGCTGGAGCTATTGGTCTAAACTAATCCTATGAGCGCCTTCAAGCGCCAATGCGTTTCGCGAATCTTTGCCCCCCTTTTTTAATTAAAAAGGGGGTTGGGGGGATCGAAAGCGTCAAAGCCGTTTCGCGAATCTTTGCCCCCCTTTTTAAGGGGGGTTGGGGGGATCGGTGTCGCAAAAACGAAACGATCTGTAGTCTCAAGTGTGAGGGGTTGGAAAGATTTATGATGTCCGTTTTCGCTGCCGCTGTGACATGCACGGCATGGATAGTTGGATCTGTCCTCTGGGTAGAACTCGTGCGGGATGCGTATCACGTCTTATCGCATCGAGTCCCATTTTTATATCGGCAGCACGTCTGGCATCATCGCGTCTTTCGCCGAGACTTGACTTTTGCGAGTGCCGACATTTATTGCAAAGCACAGTGGCATAATGACTTGCCGGAATGCTTGGTGATGCTACTGCTTTCCTTCGGTGCGTGGTATCTCTGCTACTGGCAAACACCCACCTATCAGTGGGCAGCCTTGGCGGGAACTGCCTATACAACGATGTTTTTAGTCAGTTGTATCGCCCGTGGTAGTGGTAGCGAATGGGCAAGGGAAGCTACAGATTTAACTCATATGCCTGGTGCGTTTACTTCCCCTCCCGCACGCTGGTTTGTGAATCGTACCTATCACTGGCGACATCACTTTGATGATGACGATGCCTATTTTTGCGGTACTTTTACTTTGGTGGATAAGCTTATGGGTACAGCATTGGCAGTGAAAGGAAAAACAATTGCCGTAACTGGTGCGTCGGGAACGTTGGGGCGATCGCTATTATTACACCTCCACCAAGCAGGGGCAAAAGTCATTGCCCTGAGTTCTCAATCCGAACCCGTGACGCTAAGCGTTGGCGGTAAAACCCTAGCAGTTAAAACTGTATCGTGGCAGGTAGGGCAAGAAGCCGAATTATCCCAATTGTTAGAAAAAGTTGATATTTTAATCCTCAATCATGGCATTAACGTGCATGGCGAAAGAACGCCAGATGCGATCGCCAAATCTTATCAGGTTAACACTTTCTCCTCTTGGCGACTGATGGAAATGTTTCTCGCCACAGTCCGTACTAACGAAGATATTGCCACAAAAGAAGTATGGATAAACACATCGGAAGCCGAAGTTAGTCCTGCTGTTAGCCCCTTATACGAGCTTTCCAAGCGAACTTTAGGCGATTTAATTACTTTACGGCGGTTAGACGCTCCTTGTGTCATCCGCAAGTTGATTTTGGGACCATTCAAAAGTAATTTAAATCCAATTGGAGTCATGAATAGCGATCGCGTCGCGAAACAAATTATTGCCCTAGCTCAGCGCGATGTCCGTAATATTATCGTGACAATCAACCCTTTAACTTACATCCTATTTCCGTTAAAAGAATTTTTTGTTTCGCTCTATTTTCGGTTATTTAGTCGTTCTGGTAATTTATCGCCATCAGGCGATCGCTCTGAGTCAGCAAAAATTAAAGTAGAGATCGAACGATAGAGCGAGAAATTTTAATCTGTGAATTCTTTGTCAATCGTGTAGCTGGAGAAGGGAACCTGTCACCCTTCTGATGCTCGTTCTTACATCTATAGCAATCCTATTTGATTCATGAACGTGGAGCAGGCTTCTAGCCTGCCGCAGTCTAGAAGCCTGCTTTACAGATCGTTTAGAACTGCTATATAAGCAGATGGCTCTGTTTAACGACTATCATTGAATTTTTTATCGCTGACAAATTCGTCACTTTTTTATCCCAAGTTTGTCACCTACTTGGATTTAATCTGGAATCAGTGTAAAGAACCTTTGATTGTATAGCGTGTCTATTTGAGTTGCGAACCAACGAGTGAGGATTGTCATTTGTCATTTGTCATTTTTGAAAGCACAATTAGCAGGTTACAGACAGATGGACGATATTTTCACAATTGGTTTAGACCCGCTATATACATCTAGATACTTTTTAGTGGTGATAGAGGCTCTGTCGATGAAATTGTTCTGACATCAAGAGCTAGAAAGGGGGTATTTCATGGCAGGCGGATAGCGTTTGAATACAGGATCGCGCTGTGAGATTTTGAGACTTGCCACTAGCTCAGTTGCACTACAAGTTAGGACTGATTACACCTGTAGAACTTCAAATTGCATTTGACCGAGAAAAATCAAAAACTTTGTATTTTTCATAAAACGATCGAGGAGATTTCTTCATGCGTCAGCTACTAGCTTCTGCAAGATATATCATGTTTCTGCCTGCATTATCTAATGTCTTAGCGGCATTGGTATTGATGATCTATAGCGCGAAACAAACCTTGTTTATTATTCTTGAACTTTTGAGTAAAACCATCACGGTTGGAAAAGTCCCCAAAGTCACTCTTTTCAAAACTGCTATTAGCTTTATTGAGATAGTAGATATCATGCTTTTAGCTACTGTAATTTTGATCTGCGGTCTAGGCTTGTACGAGCTATTTATTGGTGGTTTAAAACTTCCAAATTGGTTGTCAATTCGCAATCTAGATGACCTTAAAGAAAAGCTAATTAAGTCAGTAATAGCTGTAATAGCCGTTCAGTTTCTTGTGGCAGTGGTACATAATGATAGCAATTTACTATCCTATGGTGCAGCAATATCTATGGTAACTGTTGCCTTGGCAATTTTTACTAATTTGTCGCATAGCGCTAAGAAAAAGCTTCAAGCTGAAGATGAAGTTTATAAGACAGAAAAAGTTATCAAACACATTTTACATAGACATCAAGATTCAGCAGAGCAGCCGCAAAATATTACATCAATTCATCCACAATCCGATCGCCGTGCTAGTTAGGGTTGTATGGCAACAATTGCTCTCAGTAACCGTATAGCTCCTGCGATCGCAAACCTGTAGAAGATGATTTACAAGTAAAAACACTTTGAACCCAGATCCGCAAATAAGTTTGGATCTGGGTGCAACCTCTTTGTGGGGTACGCAGATGCTAATTTTGTAGCACTCAAAGCTGTAATTTATTACAATAATGGTAAATAATACCATAATAGAAACAGCGAATGATAGCGGTTTTCAATTGGGTAAAATACGCGATCTGTAGGGGCACACAGCTGTGCGCCCCTACCAATGTCACGCACGCAATCGAGAATTGCTATGAGACTAATGGTTTGAAACCCGCACAGGCGGGTTTTGCCTGTGTAGGCGCAAATTCTATTCGCCTAACTGCAATTCGTCCAAAGAACAAAACCCCATGAGTACAACCACCCAGTTACCAATTCCCCCTCACTTTGCACCAGAGAAAGTTGGCGAAGTCTGGCGCGTCCCTTACCAACAAAGGGCAGCAGCGGCGAGAGAGTGGGCAAAAAAATATCAAATTCAACCAGCATCAGCAGATAAAACTCAAGTTTGTTTGCTACTAATTGACATACAAAATACTTTTTGCATTCCCAGTTTTGAATTATTTGTGGGTGGACAATCCGGTACTGGGGCAGTCGAAGATAATCGGAGACTGTGTGAATTTATTTATCGTAATTTAGGAGTGATTAGCGCGATCGCACCGACTCTAGATACTCACACGGCAATGCAGATTTTTCATCCAATCTTTTGGATTAACCAAGATGGAGAACATCCAACGCCATCTGCAACAAATATTACGCCTACAGATATCGAACAAGGGATTTGGCAAGTTAATCCTGCTGTAGCGTATAGTTTAAAATTAGACTACAGTATGCTCCAAAAACACGCTTTACATTATGTCAATCAACTGAGTCAGCATGGCAAATATCCCCTCACGGTTTGGTCTTATCATTCCATGTTAGGTGGCATCGGTCATGCTTTAGTTTCTGCGGTGGAAGAAGCGGTATTTTTCCATTGTATTGCCCGCGATAGTCAAACTCAATTTGAAATTAAAGGGAATAATCCATTAACAGAAAACTATTCTGTCTTGCGTCCCGAAGTTCTTGATGGTGCAGACGGCAAACCAATTGCTCAAAAGAATTCTCGGTTAATTCAACAACTATTAGAATTTGATGCTGTTATTATTGCAGGGCAAGCTAAAAGCCATTGTGTTGCTTGGACTGTAGATGATTTATTAACTGAAATTCAGCAAGTCGATCCGAGTCTGGCTCAGAAAGTTTATTTATTAGAAGATTGTACTTCTGCTGTTGTCGTGCCTGGTGTAGTTGACTACACCGAACAAGCAAACGCGGCTTTTCAAAGGTTTACCGATGCTGGAATGCAGATTGTGAAATCAACTCAACCTTTGGCGATCGCTAGTTAACCTAACTGAAGTATCGATCGAGGAGAAGCCTATTGTGCTGATTGGTTATAAATTCGATGCATATCCAGAAAAAAGAAATATTATCGACATAGTTCCCGATACTAAATACAAAAAAGTTCGCGATTTTTTTCTGTTGAAACAAAGGATTGCGAGTCAATTCAATCAGCTTGCTAACCGAGAGATATTTTCTCTGATTGACTCTTACAATCAATTTTACGATTTCGATTTGAATCGAGTTAGCCTTTTACATTTTTTCAATACAATCAGTTATGGTTCTACTCCCTGGATTACGACATTTGAAACATTTTTACCGAGATTGACTTGCTTGCTTTCATGTCCGAGCGATCGCAACTTAGAACTCGATTTTTCCGCTCTGAAAACTGAATCTAAAATGCATAAAGCTTTTCAAGCAATTTCTCGCGATGCTTGTCGGCGAATTATCGCTATGTCTGATTGCAATGCGAATATGCAAAGAAGGCTGCTAAAAGAATTTCCTGAATATCAAGAAAGCATAGAAAGCAAACTGATAGTTATGCATCCGCCACAAAGGGAGTTTGTTTCTAAATATGCAGATAAAAAATTGAGCCTGGATGAAACGATAAAATTTATATTTGTTGGTTCTTCTTTCTTTCGCAAAGGAGGGCAAGAAATTATGCAGACATTAAAAGCTTTAAAAGAGCGCTATAAATATAATCTTGAGTTAACAGTGATTAGCTCTCTTAATGTTGATAATTATGCTACTAAAGAGACGCTTGCTGACGTTGAACAAGTAAAGCATTCGCTCCAGCAATCTGACTGGATTAATTATTTTCCCCAATTACCCAATCACGAAGTTATTGAATTGATGAAAAAGGCGCATATCGGTTTATTACCGACTTACGCTGATACGTATGGCTACTCTGTTTTGGAATTTCAAGCAGCAGGGTGTCCTGTGATTACAACTAATGTCAGAGCTTTAACCGAAATCAATAATAATCATGTAGGATGGACGATCGCGGTTCCTAAAAATAGTTTAGGAGAAGCAATTTACACGACAAAAGAAGATAGAGACACTATTAGCAAATTGATTCGTGAAGGAATCGAACGAGCAGTACATGAAATATTTGCTAATCGTCAGATAATTCTAGAGAAATCTCATAACTCAATCTCTAGAATTATCGAGCATCATTCCATCGATCGCTACGCAGCAAAGTTAAGAAACATCTACCTCGAAGCAATCGGCGCGGACAAAACTTGATTGAGCTTTCCACTCCGATAACCTTCTAGATCGAGCGTGACGTAAACAAAACCATAACTTTGAAATGCCGCAGTTAGCGCCACTAAATCTGTCTGGGCGACAAAATCTTTAATCAGATCTGGCATTAACTCAATTCTTGCCGTATCTCCCTCCGATCGCACCCTTAAATTTTGCCATCCCAACTTGCGTAAATAAATTTCTGCCCTTCCTACCCGCTGTAGCTTAGATACAGTAATCTCTTCGCCATAGGGAAAGCGGGAACTGAGACAGGGTTGGGCTGGTTTATCCCACCAAGACAAGCCTAGTTGTTGCGATAATTGCCGTACTTCGGCTTTTGTCACTCCTATTTCTGCCAGAGGCGATCGCACGCCGCGTTCTTTCGCCGCCTGAATCCCTGGGCGATAATCGCGTAAATCGTCAGCATTCACCCCATCGACAATATAAGGATATCCCCATTCCTTTGCCAAGGGTTTGAGCGTATCGTGTAACTCACTTTTACAGAAATAGCAGCGATTCACGGGATTGGAAGTGTAATTTGGATTATCCATTTCATGCGTTTGAATAATTTTATGGACAATTCCGATTTGTGCTGCTTGAACTTGGGCATCTTCCAATTCTTCGGGCAACAAAGAAGGAGAAACAGCCGTAACTGCGATCGCGCGATCGCCCAAAACATCACTAGCAATCTTAGCGACTAAAGTGCTATCTACACCCCCAGAATAGGCAATCAACGCCCGTTCCATCTGAGCAAACAAAGCCTTTAACTGCTCTAGTTTTTGTAACATTAGTCTGAATCTGCGATCGTTCTGTTTCTATTGTAAGAAGTCTAGTTATTGGTTGTTGGTAATGGGTAATTGGTAGTTGGTAATTGGTTAACCGCCCCCTTGTCCCCCTTCGCCCCCTAATCCCCACTCCCTTCGGTCGTGGGGTCCCCGAGTTCCCCCCTTGTCCCCCTTGTCCCCCTTGTCTCCCCTAGCCGCCAGCCACTAGTCACCAGCCACTACTCCCTGCTCCCTGGCAAATACAAAGTAAAACAACTACCACGCCCCAATTCTGAACGAACGGTAATATCGCCGCCATGTAGTTGAGCAAGGCGACGCGACAAGGCTAAACCCAGTCCCGTACCTTCATACTTCCGGTTCAAACCACTATCGACTTGGTGAAACGGTTGAAAAATTGCTTCACAATCTTCTAGCGCAATACCAATCCCAGTATCTATGACTGAGAATAAAATTTGTTGAGATGTTTGTTCAATGCGTAACGTAATCGAACCCGTATCTGTAAATTTGAGCGCGTTAGATAATAGATTGACTAGAATTTGATTCAAACGCCGTCGATCGGCAGTACAGGTTATTGCCTCAGAAGCGATCGCCAAATGAAATTCTAATCCCCGCTGCCGACAACGTTCTTGAAAAAGAGATAGACAAGCTTGTGCTATATCTTCAATGGATAAGGTTTCTGGGGTTAATTCTTCTTTTCCTGCTTCAATTTTAGTCAGGTCGAGTAAGTCATTGATCAGGTCTAATAAATGCTTGCCAGAGGTATGAATGCATTCAATATACTGCTTTTGTTTGGCATTTAACGAACCAAAGATTTGTTCCATTAATACGCCAGAAAAGCCTAAAATTCCCGTTAGAGGTGTCCGCAGTTCGTGACTGATATTACTTAAAAATTCGCTCTTAGCTCGATTGGCTGTTTCTGAAACCAATTTTTCTGCTTCTAATTCTTGAGTACGTTGTTGGACTAATTCTTCTAAACGCTCGTAACTTTGTGCGTTATAGAGGGCGATCGCAGCTTGATCGGCAATTTGTTGCAATAAATAAATTTCTTCGTGAGTAAAAGTGCGATAAGTGTTAGTAGTCTGCAAAGATAGACCACCGAAAAGGCGATCGCGAATAAAAATTGGGACGCTCAAAACAGAACGAGTACTTGCTTGTTCTACTTGCATCTGTCTAATTCTCGTAGAAGGCAATTGAGAGTAGTCAGGAGCGTGAAAATAGCGCCGACAGTAAAAATCAGAGTCAGGATCTATCAGATCGATCCATTCTGATTTGGGAAATTGGAGGTTGAGCATTGAGTAAATGCGATCGCTAGCTCGCCACTCTTTCAAAATTTGCACTGAGTCTGTATCGACAGAAAAGATTAACAGTCGATCGACATCAAAACATTCGCCAGTCAGTCTGACAATTTCTTGTAAAATAAAATCTGGATCGAGGATAGAATTGAGTGCTTGACTAATCTGATTGAGAGTTTGCTGGCGGTGTAATTGCTGCTGTACTTGAGAAAATAATTGGACTTGATGAATGGCGATCGCGCACTGATCGCTAATTGCTCTGACTAGAGAAATCTCTTGCTCCGTCCAATCTCGTTCTCGCTCGCATTGGTGCAGGATAATTCCACCCAGAAACGACTGACGATACAATAAAGGGGCGATAATCAAAGCGCGAATGTTACATTCTCCGGCAGCGTCTCTAACTGCCATAGAGACATTCTCATCCATATCGCGAACGATAACCATCTCTCCCCGCAGCAGTTTATCTTTATAAAAAGGGTAAAGAGAGCATTCGTGTCCTAGCAAATGTTCCCGTTCTCTGGTCGCAGCGCTGATATGATAAATTCCCATTTGGGCTTGAGAATTGGGCTGAGAAATTAGGCAACGACTCAAACCTAGAGCTTGGTGTAGCATATCCGCTGTAATTTGCAGCACCTCATCCAATACCAAAGTTTCGCGCATGGCGTGGACGATGTGATTGATAATTGCCTGTTGCTGCGCTTGGAGTTGAGTGCGAGCTGCGGCTTGCTGCTGTTGGCGACGAAGTTCAAATTCTTGCAGCGATCGCTTCAACACTACGGGTAAGCGAAACAACCGCTCTTTCATGACATAATCTGTCATGCCTGCTTTGATGCAATCAACTGCTGCCTCTTCTCCCAGACTGCCAGTCACCAGAATCAGGGGAATCTCATGCCCAGATGCCTGCAAAAGTTGCAACACCTGATATGCCGTAAACTGAGGTAACCGATAATCTGCCAAGATTGCATCGTAAGTTTGAGTTTGCAGCAGGTGCTGGCACTCACTCTGACTTTTGGCGATATCGTAGGTAAAAGCGATCTGGGCGGATTCAAGGGCAAGTATCATCAAATCGACATCTGCCTTTACGTCTTCTACGATTAACAGGTGAAGTTGCGCAGCAATTGAGAATTCTTGCCGCCGCATAACCTGAGAATGCTCTAGAGTCTGCATAATTGGCTGAGCAGAGGGCGAGGACAGGGGTTTACATGGCAATAGCATCCAGTACGAACCAATACGGCGAATGACACCGATTCAGGTTTCAAAATCTAGTGATTTCACTACGTGGCTGCTGATTTCCAGAGCGTAACATGCATTTCAGTTATTGTCTGCTGCTGTGGTAGTCAAGATTACCTAAGACCCGATCTTGAGCGACTCTGCTTGGACGAATAACATCCTAGCTGGCGAAACTTCTACTCCGCTCTACAATTATCTTCAGGAAAGTCTAAATTTCATCAAAAAAGTAGCACCTTGTTGGGGTATGCTCTCAGCCCAAATTTTGCCACCGTGACGGTGAATAATGCGCTGGACGATCGCTAATCCAATACCCGTACCTTTAAACTCTTTTTGGGAGTGCAACCGCTGAAAGGCTCCAAACATTTGCTCGGCATATTCCATCTGGAAGCCTACCCCATTGTCTTTAACAAAAATTGTGGTGTTATCTCCTAGTAGTGTGCCAATTTCTATTCTGGCTGGTTGGCGATCGCCACTAAATTTCACGGCATTGTCAATTAAGTTGGCAAACACTTGTCGTAATAAGACTGGATCGCCGTCGATTGTAGGCAAATCCCCAACGATAAATTCGATCTGACGGTCTGTGGGAGTTTGACTTTTAATTAAGGCGATCGCCGCCTCAACTAATTCTCGCACGCTTACAGAAATCTGCGTTAAAGGTTGCCGTCCGGCTCTAGACAAAGCCAATAAACCATCAATCAACTGTGTCATCCTGATGCTGCTATCTTGAATAGTTTGGATGTAACTAGCAATTTTGGGATCGGCGATCGCCTCAGTAGACTCCAAGCGCTGCGCCAAAGCATTGGCAAATCCGTGAATGTGGCGGAGTGGCGCGCGTAAGTCATGAGACACGGAATATGCAAAAGCATCCAATTCCGCATTTGCTAACTCCAATTGAGCCGTGCGATCGCGCACTCGTTTTTCGAGAGTTTCATTCCACTGCTTGATTTTGACTTCGGCTTGCTTGCGCTGAGTAATATCTTCTACTAGTCCCACAATTCGATAAACTTCCCCGGCGCGATCGTGAATTGGAAAGGCGCGAGAGAGTACCCAACGCACCGAACCATTGGGGCGGACGAGCCGAAATTCATGATTAAACTCCTCTAACAGCTTCGTCCCCAGGGGCTTTTGCTCTAAAACGGCAATTAACGCGGCACTATCTTCAGGATGGATTCCCGCCAGGAAAGACGATGGCTGAGCGTACAAACTTTCACAAGTCCGCCCCCACATTTGTTCGTAAGCGGGATTGACATAGAGAATCTGCGTGAGTCCAGGGGTAGACATCCATAAAACTTCGCGTAAATTTTCCGCAATTTGACGAAACTGTGCTTCGCTCTGTCGCAGTTGTTCTTCTACCCGTTGGCGTTCGGTGAGATCCAGGCTACCACCAAAAATGCGCACCGGATGCCCTCGCTCGTCCCTGACGATCAAACCCCGTTCCCAAACATGAATATACTGACCGTAGCGATCGCGCAGGCGATATTCTACCTCAAAATCCTCACTATTACCAGCCAACGCCGAGGACAAAACAGCATAGGCTGGCGGAAAATCATCGGGATGAATGCGCTCGTGCCACCATGCGGCATCATTTGGAGCTTCCTCTGGTTTGTAACCTAAGACCTTGAGCAATCCTGGAGTTCTTTCGACTGCTTGAGTTTGCAAATCCCACTCATAAATCGTGGCATTAATTGCTGCCGCTCCCATTTGGAAGCGATCGTTTGCCCTGCGCAACTCTGCTTCTACATGGCGTAATTGGGTAAATTGTCGTTCTAGAGAATCTGCTAGTTCGTTAAAAGATTGTGCTAATTGTTTGATTTCTAATGGAGCATAACGTAATTTTGAAATGCAAACTCGAAAATTACCTTGCTCAGCCAATTGACGGCTTGCTTGATTCAGGAGGCGCAACCAACGCCCCAGCAAAACTTCAATTCCCACCCAGACGAGCGCCATTGCAACCGTTGCAGCTAGCATCAGTACCGTACACTCGAACCGAGGAATGCGATCGGTATTGTGAATGAAAAAGAACAGGTACAGGGGTAAAACAGCAAGGGCAACCAGAAATACTAGGTGCGCATGGAGAGTATTGAAAGATTTAGATCGGAGCATTCACAAAAGTTGAATTTAAAAACATGAAATGAATGCACTTTACAAGACGCAAGACGCAACTCGCAAGTCACAATTCAACCCCACACCCCACTTACTACTGGTTCCACCAGCCACTGGTTCCACTAGCCACTAGCCACTTCGTTGCTTTTGTACAGATTTTACGCATAACATCTCTACACTGATAACTGATAACTGATAACTGATACCTGTATGGACGCACAACTGGCTCAATTATTTGTTAATGGGGTAGCTGTAGGTAGCATTATTGCTTTAGCTGCGGTTGGGCTGACGCTGACTTATGGCATTCTACGGTTAGCTAACTTTGCCCACGGCGATTTTATGACTTTGGGCGCTTATTTAACTTTGCTAGCCAATACGAGCGGGATTAATATTTGGCTCTCCATGTTACTCGGAGCAATTGGCACTGTAGCAGCAATGCTGATATCCGAAAAGCTGATCTGGTCAAATATGCGATCGCGGCGTGCCACTTCCACCACGCTCATTATTATTTCGATTGGACTCGCTTTGTTTCTCCGTAATGGAATTATTTTTATCTGGGGTGGTAGTAACAAAAGTTACGATATTCCTACCAGTCCAGCGAGAGAAATTTTAGGAATCAGAATTCCCCAGAATCAAATCGTAGTAATGCTTTTAGCAGTTATCGTTATTTTGGCGCTGCACTACTTGTTACAAAATACGAAGATTGGCAAGGCGATGCGTGCTGTTGCTGACAACCTCGACTTAGCGCGCGTATCTGGGATTGATGTCGATCGCGTCGTACTTTGGACCTGGGCGATCGCTGGGAGCCTCACGGCTTTAGGTGGTAGCATGTACGGCTTAATTACAGCCGTCAGACCGAATATGGGCTGGTTTTTAATTTTGCCGATGTTTGCTGCCACAATTTTAGGTGGAATTGGCAACCCCTACGGCGCGATCGCTGCTGCTTTAGTCATTGGCGTTACCCAAGAACTCAGTACACCTTTCCTCGGTTCTCAATACAAACAAGGTGTAGGTCTGTTCATTATGATTCTGGTGTTGTTAGTACGCCCGAAAGGATTATTCAAAGGTACGATTTGATTCGGCTAGGAAGTCAGTGACCAGCGACTGGCGATCGCTAGTCACTAGCCACCAACTTACTAGCCGCCAGACAACTATGGATTGATAATGTGGAAGTAAATAGCAGCTACCAGAATGTTACCTGCTAGCAGGATCAAGCTAACTATCGTCCGAAAAGGAAACGGAGCGTTAGCATTAGATTTAGCAACATCTTGACCGACAGTTGGTTTAGTTGCTTGAGCAGCCATAAGCTTTTCTCCTCAAAATAAGGGCATCTACAGAAATACCAAACAGCGGTACCCCTTGCCTACTTCCGTTAAAAATATTTTTGTGAAAAGAGGGAGCAGGGAGCAGGGAGTAGGGAGTAGGGGAAGAGAGCAGAGGAGCAACTACCAACTACCCATTACCACTCTTGACTGACAACTGATAACTGATAACTGTTCACTGTCCGGCATGATAGGAGCTACGCACCAAGGGCGCGGAACGGACGTGGCTAAACCCTAGATCGCGAGCGATCGCGCCTAGTTGCTCGAATTCTTCGGGAGTCCAGTATTTTTGGACGGGTAGGTGTTCTAAGGAGGGACGCATGTACTGCCCAACTGTCAAACGATCGCAGCCTATTGCTCTAAGGTCTGCCATTGTTTCAATAACTTCTTCTGCTGTCTCTCCATGCCCCAACATTAACCCGGATTTTGTCGGAATACTCGGATCGATTTCTTTGACTGTTTGCAGGACTCGCAACGAGCGATCGTACTTAGCCCCTCTTCTGACTCGTCCTTGTAGCCTTTTGACAGTCTCAATGTTGTGGTTGTAACAAGCTGGTTTTGCCCCTACAACTGTAGCAATTCTTTCCCTTTGTCCTACGTCTCCCGCGCCCGTACCACCCCAAAAATCAGCAGTCAATACTTCAATTTGCGTTTGAGGATTGCGATCGCGAATTGCTGTCATGGTAGCAACAAACCAACTCGCTCCTTGGTCAGCTAAATCGTCCCGCGCTACAGAAGTCAAGACGACATAGTGCAATCCTAGTGACTGCACAGCCTCTGCGACTTTCTGCGGTTCTTCTGGGTCGAGTGGCATGGGTGCGTGACCTTTATCCACTTGACAAAAAGCACAAGACCTAGTGCAAGTTGGACCCATCAGTAAAAAAGTGGCTGTTTTTTGGGCGTAGCATTCGCCTCGGTTCGGGCAGCGTCCCTCCTCGCAAATTGTGTGAATCTGTCGCTGCTTCACAATTTTTTGAACTGTAGATAATTCGCTTGCCTTACCAATCGGTCGGCGCAGCCATGACGGTAAAGCCTCAATTTCCGACTTGAACTCAGAACGAGAAGATAGAGTCATATATTCAGTGACCAGTGACCAGTGACCAACTTCCATTATTAACCACCAACCACCAATTCCCCATTACCGACTACCAATTACCAATTACCCTTTTGATAGACAATTTGCCGACCGAAAATTTACCGAACTATATCTATTTAAGGAAAATTTTGCGATCGCGCAATCAGTAAAAATTCCCTTGGAGACAAAACGCGAACAGCGTTAGGTTTAGTTCGTAGTTTTGTTGTGCAAGGTTAGCTAGAAAAGTAAGTTACTGGTGTATCCCAGGTGACTTTTACTCTCACTTACGTGTTTCAATTGAGCGAGTTCGAGATGTTGGCGATCGAGAATTTAAATTTACAGTTAACTAATATCTGCCGCACTCACTTTCTAGACTGCATAACCAGATATTCCCGCCTTTAAATCGTATTTTTCTATCTTATTCCCCTTAAAATTCATTGCCGAGGAGTCAGTTGTGGCAAGTAACAAAATCGTAGTTATCGATGACAGTCGCGTAATTCGGATGCGCGTCAAAGAAATGTTGCCACCTGGCAACTTTGATGTTTTAGAAGCAAAAGATGGTTTGGAAGGACTCAACTTAATTCGTCAAGAACGACCGAACCTGATTATGCTTGATTTTTTGTTACCTAAACTCAGCGGCTGGGAGGTGTATCAGCAAATCCAACAAAATGCCGAACTCCAAAAAATTCCTTTAGTCTTAATGTCGGGGCGCAAAGAAGAAGTTGTCGAGAAAATTCCAGAGCCATTCGAGTATTTTGAATTTATCCCTAAACCGTTCGAGCAAAAAGATTTAATCGGTGCAATTAAAGCGGCAATGGTAAAGTCAAAACTGCCGCGCCAAGGAGGAGCAACAGCACCAGTAGCGCCACAGGTGGCTGCAACAGCAACTGGAACCAGCACATCATCATCCGAACTGCAAGCTTTGAATGGAAAAATTGCTGCTATGCAGGCAGATATAGAACGGTTAAAACAGCAAATGGCACAAGTCATGGCTGTGCTGGCTAGAAAATAACCTATAAGTTAGGTTTGAGCAGTTAGCTTTGACGACTGCTGAAGAAAACATACCTGGTAGCGATCGCTGCCAGGTATATTTTTTGGTCATTAGCCATTGGTTGTTATTCTCTCCTCTGCTCTCTGCTCCCTGCTCCCTGTTAACTGTTAACTGACAACTGATAACTGACTCCCCAAAACTAGTAAATTGAAAAGGATGATTTTTGGACAGCTAATGGAGTTAGATGGTTTTAGCTGGGTAAGTAATTTTACTCTGTGGGGATCTACGCCTTTACTGCTAACTGTGCCAGAAGCAGAGGCAAATAGTGCTTTGGTGCTAGCAGGAGTGCTGCTAAGTTTGGTCGTCATTTACTTTGCTAGCAAAGTGGGTGGAGAAATCTCTAACCGCTTTGGTTTACCTCCAGTTTTAGGCGAACTGGTGGGTGGTGTCATTGTCGGAGTTTCTGCCTTACATTTATTAGTGTTTCCAGAAGGTGGGGCTGATGCTACGAGTTCTCTGATTATGAATTTCCTTCAAACCACCGCAGGGCTAGCGCCGGAGGAAGTTGCCCCCACCTTTGCCGCTCAAAGCGAAGTGATTTCAGTTTTGGCTGAGTTGGGTGTGGTGATCCTGCTGTTTGAAATTGGGCTGGAATCAAATTTAAAAGAATTAATGGCAGTCGGTATCCAAGCGGCTGTGGTGGCTTGTGTAGGGGTAGCCGTGCCGTTTGGTGCAGGTACGGCAGGGTTGATGATATGGTTTGGTGTACCTGCCGTGCCTGCGATTTTTGCTGGTGCTGCCTTGACTGCAACGAGTATTGGTATTACTTCCAAAGTCTTGTCGGAACTGGGAACTCTCAACTCAAGAGAAGGTCAAATTATCTTAGGAGCCGCCGTAATTGATGATGTACTAGGTATCATCGTGCTGGCAGTGGTGGCAAGCTTGGCGAAAACTGGCGAAGTGGACGTGGGTAATGTCATTTATCTGATTATTAGTGCCACTGGTTTTTTGTTAGGGGCAATTCTACTTGGCAATGTTTTCAACAAAACCTTTGTTACAGTTGTCGATCGCCTCAAGACGCGCGGTGAATTAGTCATCCCAGCTTTTATCTTTGCTTTTGTCATGTCATACTTAGCTGCGGCAATCCATCTAGAGGCGATTTTAGGAGCATTTGCCGCTGGTTTAGTGCTAGACGAAACTGACAAGCGCAAAGAACTTCAGAAACAAGTCGTACCGATCGCGGATATGCTCGTTCCCATCTTTTTTGTCACTGTAGGGGCAAAAACCGACTTGGGAGTTCTCAACCCCGCCGTTCCCAGTAACCGCGAGGGGTTGATTATTGCTATCTTTCTGATTGCTGTGGCAATCGTCGGTAAAGTTGTCACGGGTGCTGCCGTCTTCGGACAACCTGGCATCAATCGTTTAGCGATCGGGGTAGGCATGATTCCTAGAGGCGAGGTAGGACTAGTATTTGCTGGTGTTGGTTCTGCAAGCGGCGTTCTTTCTAAACCACTAGAAGCTGCCATTATCATGATGGTGATTCTTACCACATTTTTAGCACCCCCCCTCTTGCGTTTCGTCTTTCCCCCCACCACTGCTGTAGGAGGTGAACCAGAAACTCCCGTGTAGTAAGACAAGGAGGACAGGAGGACAAGGAAGAAATTCAATTCCACAAGCCAAAATCATAAATTTCCCTCACTCCTCACTCCTCGCTCCTCACTCCTGAAATTTGTAAATTTTGATGTACTTTTATCGTTCTGTTACGGGCAAACTGCGATCGCAGCCGCAAGATGCGGTACTAAATTAAAAAACGCGATCGGATAAGGAGGGTCAAGAAACTATTAGCATTTGAAAAATTATGCATTACACTACTGAAATCTTCTGCTACTCAGTTAAATTTTTCTGAAAATCAATGGCTCAATTGAGATAAATTAATCGATCGCTTGTTGGTGTGAGCGGACTGCAATGGGAATACTTATATGAAGCGCGAATCGTCAAATTTGATGAGAAGCATTTCACATTATGTTTAAATCTAGTTTCAACCATTATTGGAGGACTCAGGTATACTCATGGTCGGCATTGGCTCGACACTGCGGGATCGGATGGAGTGAAACAGCGCCAACAGAGGAGACGTTGACAGCTGGGATGCATGCGCATAAGGAGAAAGCACCGTGAAATTATACTGGCTTTTACCCAGTACTTTAGGCATTTTTCTAATCTCGTCTCCTACTGAGGCGGCGAGTCTGAAATCGTGGCATTTTAATGCCAAACAAAATCGACTGGAAATCAAAACAGAAGGCAAAGTTCAACCCAGAGCAAAGCTGGTATTTAACCCCACGCGCCTAGTGATTGACTTGCCGGGGACAGCTCTGAAGCGAACGACAGTCAAACAGAAAGCGGGTGGAGCGTTTCGCGCTCTCCGAATTGGACAGGTTGACCAAAAAACGACGCGGATTGCGCTCGAACTCAGTCCAGAGTACAGTCTCGACCCTAACCAGGTAAAGGTTCGCGGTGCTTCTCCCAGTCATTGGTTGGTGCAATTGCCGCAGCCAGAAAAAATTGCTAGCTCGTCTCCCGCTCCTGCACCGCAGTCGTCAGATGAGTCTGCGTCCTCAGAATCTCCGCAGCCACCTGTGGAGCCACCAGCTGCGACTACGCCTCCAGAATCTCCACAGCCACCAACGGAGCTACCAGCTGCGGCTACTGCACCTTTGACGATCGCAGCGCCAAGACCATTAGAAGCAGCACCTTTATCCAATCCTAGTCCTGCTGTCTCTCCACCCAGGCAGTATTTACGGCGCACCAGCCGCACTACTGCGCCAGCCACGCCTACTCCATCTGTCAACGGCTTGCAAGTACAAGGCGTTCGTGCTACGGGTGATGGCTTTTTTATCCGTACTGTTGGCACTGGCAAGCTCGACGTTAATGTCGATCGCAACTCCGATGGGGACAAAATTTATGTCGATCTCAAAGGTGCAAGTTTAGCACCTAATTTCTCGCCTCCAAGGGCATTCAGCCGTTTTGGGGTGAAAAAGATCGTCCTCAGTCAAGCTCAGTCCGAGCTGCCTATAGTCCGCCTCACGATGGAAGTCGATCGCGATAGCCCTAACTGGCGGGCAATGGTGAGTCGATTTGGCGGTCAGCTGGGCAATCAATTCGGTGGAGTCGTTTTACTTCCGAGTCGAAATCGGTATACGGATCGCGCTGATACAGAGCGGCGCAACAGAACGACAGAATTAGCCACAATTGAATCGGTGGACTTGCGAGGCGATCGCCTCTACGTCAAAGGCGATCGAACTTTAGTCTATGCCAGTGGTTGGGATCGCTCGTCTGCTGCCTACAGCATTACTATTACCAATGCCCAATTAGCTAGAACGGTACAGGGACCAACTTTAGATACCAATAGCCCAGTTTTAAGGGTGCGCTTGCGGCAGACCGATCCGCGCACGGTAACGATCCTAGTCCAACCAGCAGCAGGAATACGGGTGGGAGAGGTCGAGCAACCTAGCCCAGAGTTTCTCTCGCTAGATTTGAAGCGTTCCTCGGTGGTAGTAGCACCGCCGTCGGCTCCATCCTCTAGCCCATCAATTACCATTCCCCCGCCAGTACCCGCAGCACCACCGCGCATCCGCGATCGTAATGGGAAAACAATCGTTGTCATCGACCCAGGACACGGTGGCAAAGACCCAGGGGCTGTTGCAGGAGGAGCGCAAGAAAAAGATATCATTCTGCCAATTAGCAATCGAGTTGCTCAGATATTGGAACAAAACGGTGTTCATGTCGTGCTGACGCGGGATAGCGACTATTTTGTCGGACTACAAGGACGGGTAGATATCGCCGAGCGAGTGAATGCTGACTTGTTCGTCAGTATCCACGCTAATTCCCTGCCCACGCGCCCAGATATCAGCGGTTTGGAGACTTATTATTTTGATAGCGGCTACAATCTAGCCGTGACAATTCATAATGCTATGTTGCGAAATGTTCCAAATCTTCGCGATCGCCGCGTGAGAAAGGCTAGATTTTACGTCCTACGCAAGAGTTCTATGCCAGCTGTTTTGGTAGAAACTGGATTCATGACAGGGAAACATGACGCACCGCGTTTGAAAACGGCTGCTTATCAAAATCAACTGGCAGAAGCGATTGCTCAGGGTGTTCTTCAGTACATTAAACAACAACGTTGACACTACGGTAATGTCAGTGTTAATTATCAACTTGACGGATGGGTTTGCGTTGCTGGTTGCCGCTTTTGCTAATACCAGTTAACAAACTTGCCCATAGGTTCTGTGCTAAGCATAATTAACGGGTTAAGCTCGAACTGTGTTTTATTCCTATCTTTCTATCAATAATCCTTCCGATTTTCCCAGTCGAGAACCCCAACAATCGCCAATTGGCGTATTTGATAGTGGTGTGGGTGGTCTTACTGTTTTAACTCAGCTGTATCGGCAGCTACCAAACGAATCTATTTTATACTTTGGCGATACGGCTCGCCTACCCTACGGCACGCGATCGCCAGCCGAGATCGTACAATTTACTCGCGAAATCCTCTGCTGGATGCAACAGCAGCAGGTAAAAATGGTCGTGATGGCTTGTCACACGGGTTCCGCTCTAGCTTTAGAGACGGTGCGGTGGGAATTTCCGTTTCCCATTTTGGGTGTGATTTTACCTGGAGCAAAGGCGGCGGTAAAACAAGGTAAACGCATCGGTGTAATTGCAACTCCAGCAACTGCTGCTAGCAACGCTTTTCCACAGGCAATTCAAGAAATTGATAGTACTGCTAAAGTCTGGCAAGTCGGTTGTCCCGAATTCGTGCCTCTGATCGAAGATAATCGGATCAACGAGCCATACACTAAAGAGGTAGCACGGCGCTATCTGGCTCCCTTAATTCAGCAGCAAATCGATACTCTGATCTACGGCTGTACCCACTATCCTCATTTATCACCCGTGCTGCGATCGCTTTTACCTAACAGCATCAAGCTGGTCGATCCGGCAATTCACGTTGTCAAAGCCGTAGCTTGCGAACTCGATTTACTAGGACTGCGAAATAATTTACCACCGATGCCAACTCGCTTTTGTGTCAGCGGTTGCCCCCAGCAGTTTATTCAGTCCTCCGTGCGATGGCTGGGTTATGCTCCTGTGGTGGAAAAAGTTAATTTAGAAACAGTCCTTACTCCCAGTTATCCCCTAGAACTTTTGGACTAGAGACGTTTGTAGAGACGTTATATGTAACGTCTCTACACGGTCACCGGTCGCTGGTCGCTGATAGTTGACCCAACCCTTCCTCTTTAGGAGTAGAGATGTCCCGAGTCTCGGGATTTTTTACCTGCCTTTGCGCTAACAGTAGTAAAAGGTAAACAGTCAATAAATAACCAGTTGCCAAGCAAGGAATAATCATGGGTACGTTGCCGTAAGTCATTGTGCCGCCAGCGAGTCAAGAAAGAGAAATAATGTTTAGAAAATAAGACAGCGCAAAGCATCGACCAAAAGCAGCTTTTGGCAGTTTCCACGTCGCAATAAGTTCTTACCAGTCAGTCAAACGAATGCCTCGCCAGCTGCTGGTTTCCTCACTGTTTTCCGCACACCACTAACTTAATTTCCGAGATTATCTCTCTATTCAAAACCTTTAAGCGCTAGCAGGTCTACCAAACAAAATTAACTGACTGGCACTTAAAAGTTTCGGAACGATGCCGAGGTTCTGGGTTGCGTTTGGGTATGCTCACCTAATCGACTCAGCCGATCTCGTTACCTCTTGGCAACTTGCTCGACTGTGTTGAATTTGTGAATTGGTTTAAATGCTTCAGTATCTAGGCTAACACATGAATCTAGACTTTTAGTCACTAATGTTGCCTCTAAATTTAAAATCAACGGTCGGATAGATAAATCTTGGGTAAATTTACTGAACTTGGGAAGGATGACTTTGACAAAGCGAAGTTTTTCTAAGTCTTTTTGCTGAATTGTAGCTAAGGCTACGACAATTTTTTGCAGGAAATGCATTGGGGCGATCGCGACGATTGCGAAAAATTCCATTTACCAAAACTTCCCCCTTGCCGAGGCTTAGCTTAAAATGAGTACAGAATATGTAAAATTTCGTAAAAAACTATTAGAGTCAGCTCCTTCATGACATCAGCGACTTCCCTATTTTCTCCAGTTGAAGCAGACCTGCGTATACTGTCAGAGAACCTAATAGAACTAGTAGGAACTCGTCATCCCATCCTCTCCGCCGCAGCAGAGTACTTGTTTGGAGCTGGAGGAAAGCGGGTGCGACCAGCAATTGTTTTGCTGATGTCGCGGGCGACGATGCTAGATGAGGATATTACTCTCCGTCACCGCCGACTTGCGGAAATTACGGAGATGATCCATACGGCAAGTCTAGTACACGACGACGTAGTAGATGAAGCTCCAATGCGGCGCGGCGTTCCTACCGTCCATAGCTTGTTTGACAACCGGATTGCCATTTTAGCAGGCGACTTTTTATTCGCTCAGGCTTCGTGGCATTTAGCCAACTTAGACAATCTGGAAGTGGTCAAACTGCTTTCGGAAGTGATTATGAACTTCGCCACAGGTGAGATTCAGCAGGGAATGACTCGATTCGATACCGCAATGACGATTGAAGCTTACTTAGATAAAAGCTATTACAAAACAGCTTCTTTGATTGCTAATAGCTCTAAGGCTGCGGGTATACTCAGTGGCGGCTCAAAAGAAATTGTCGATCGCATGTATGGCTACGGTCGTCACTTAGGTTTAGCATTCCAAGTCGTGGACGATATTTTAGACTTTACAGGCTCGACAGAAGTGTTGGGTAAGCCAGCCGGATCGGATCTCAAAAGCGGTAATTTAACCGCACCCGCTTTGTACGCTCTGGCAGAAAAGCCTTATCTTGAAGTCTTAGTCGAACGGCGATTCGAGCAAGAAGGGGATCTAGATGAAGCTTTGGCATTAATCAAAGATAGTCAAGGCATTCAAAAAGCCAGAGAGTTAGCCTCTTACCATGCTAACCAAGCAGTAGAGTGCATCGGTTATCTTCCAGTTTCAGAGTCTCGACAAGCCTTGATTAATATGAGCGATTACGTGTTGAATCGATTGTATTAAATGGGGAGTAGAGAGTTGTAGAGACGCTACATGTAACATCTCTACAACTCTTCCTTAGTCCCTCTGCTAGCGGCTACGGCTGAAGAAAATAGCGGCGATAATGATGAAGCCTAAAAGCATCAAAGGAACCCAGAGATTGGGGAGATCTGAGCTGCTCATGTTAGAAGATTTACAAATAGCTGATAGTGGTTTGGGCAGTTGGGAACATTCTCTATGAAAATAGATAACGCCGATTGGGGTAGCAGGGAAAGACAACGGCAGGAATAAAAGAATTTCAAAACATACAATTCATCGTATCCTTGAGGCATAAGGGCTGTCGAGCTAGTAGGTCTGTGTAGAGCCACGGAACGTCTCGACTCGTCACAATGAATGAAGTATTGCAAAACAGGGGGATACGATGTCTCCAGATTTACTCATCTGGCTGCAAGAGCGAACGGCGCTATCGGTGCTATCGTCAGAAGTATTAAATGCGATCGCCCAAGTTGCTGTAGAACGAGTCATCCCCGCTAACGAGCGTTTAGTCGTGGAAGACACCGACCCAGAAGCGCTTTATATTCTGCAACAAGGTCGCTTGGAGAGTAAACACGCTAATTCGACTAGTTCCGTATGGGCGACTAGTTTGCTTCCTGGGTCAGTCATTAATCTCCAAGAGTTAATCTTAGAACAGCCAGTGCAAAGAACGGTGACAGCCTTGACAGAATGTCGCTTATGGGCAGTGCCAACGGCAGAATTTCAGCAGATTGTCGGACAATACCCCGAAATCTTTCAAACGATTTCGCGCCAGCTAGCGCAAGAATTAAGCCAATTAACTTCAGCACTATCATACGAACAAGAACGAGCGATCGCCCTGCGCCCGTATTTGGTTACTAAAGTCAAGCGCGGTATCATCGGTACGAGTCGTTATGCGGTGCGGCTGCGTCAAGAAATTAGAGAAGCAGCTAATAATCAAAAATCAATTCTCATTTTTGGCGAACCAGGATTAGAAAAAGATAATATCGCTACCCTAATTCATTTCAGTTCTCCTCAACGCCGTCAGCCGATTATTAAGGTTAACTGCAATTTATTGCAAACCAGCGGTGCAGATCTTTTCGGTCGTGTTGGTGGAAAGCCAGGGTTGCTGGAGTGGTTGGGTGAAGGAACGCTGGTTTTGAATAATACTCAAGAGTTGCCCGTGGAATTAGTGCCGAAAATCGCGCAATTGCTGCAAACTGGTACTTATCAACCTATCAGCCGTTCTGAAGATGCACCAGAAGTCACTCGTACGAGTAAAGCGCGGATTTTAGCAATTGCAGAACGAACTCAACCCGCGATCGCGCGTTGTATTGGACAAACAATTAAAGTACCGCCACTACGGGTACGAAAAGCCGACATTAAAGCTCTAGTAGAATATTACATCAGTTTGTACACTCGCAGCGAGGGATTAGCCAAATCGAAAATTGCCCCCGAAGCCTTGCGTCGCCTGCAATCTTATGATTTTCCTGGCAACTTGAAAGAGTTACAAAGTTTAGTCGAACGGGCGCTCGTACAGTCGGGAGAAGAAACTGAGTTAACGGAAGAAATTTTTTGGTCGGCACAAACGAAGAAAAAACAATTTCGCGTCAACTTATTAAATATTTACCCTAGTTTACGGCGATTTCTGCGCAGTTCTTGGTATCCCGACCGGATTAACTATGGCTTTACCTTGTGGTTTTTTGCCTTCATTGTCATTATCTTATTTGTTGGTCCTCAACAGCGAGATCGAAATTTCGCCTTAAATATGTTTTGGGCTTGGTGGTGGCCCCTCGTATTGTTGGGTTTTCCGTTTGTGGGTAGGTTATGGTGTGCGGTGTGTCCGTTTATGATTTACGGCGAAGTCACGCAAAAGTTATCTCAATGGTTGTTTCCAGGGCGAAAGCTGAAACAGTGGCATCGAGAACCAGCAGAAAAGTGGGGTGGATGGTTTTTATTCGGTTTATTTACCTTGATTTTTCTGTGGGAAGAACTGTGGAATCTAGAAAATACAGCCTATCTTTCTAGCTGTTTATTACTATTAATTACCGCTGGAGCGATGATTTTCTCAGCAATTTTTGAACGGCGATTTTGGTGTCGCTATTTGTGTCCAATTGGCGGGATGAATGGGTTATTTGCTAAGTTATCGATGACAGAATTGAGAGCGCAGCAAGGAACTTGTTCGGCAGAATGTACGACGTATCAATGTTACAAGGGTGGTCCTCAAAAGGGTGAGGGCATGGAAACCAATGGTTGTCCTTTGTATTCCCATCCGGCGCAGTTGGAAGATAATCGAGATTGCGTATTGTGCATGACTTGTTTAAAAGCTTGTCCGCATCGTTCGGTTGAGTTTAATTTACGTCCGCCAGGGATTGAGTTGTGGACAACTCACATCCCTCATAGTTACGAAGTCGCATTGTTATTATTGCTATTGGGTGGAATTTTCTTACATCGCTTACCAGAAATCCAAACTAGTTTGGGTTTAAGAATTGATTTAACACAATTTTTTCCTCATTTAGGTTTATCTTTGTTGGTTTTGTTGGTTCCGACTGGGTTTGTTTTTGTGGTTTATGGTTTGATGCGATCGCTTTTTTGGATGAGGAGTTATGTCGCGCAAAGTCGCATTAGCCGCAGGCGAAGCGAAGCGTTAGGCGCGAAGGATACAAAGGATTTTTCGCGTTTTAAGCCTAAGCCGTTTGTGGAGTTGGTATATGGGTATTTACCGTTGATTTTAGGGGGAAGTTTGGCGCACTATCTGCGTTTGGGTTTGGGGGAGGCAGGACGAATTTTACCCGTGACTTTTGCGACTTTTGGTTTGAGTGGGGCGGGATTACCTGTGGTGGTGGCGCATCCAGCCGTGATTGCATTTTTACAGGGAACAACGCTGATTTTTTCTGTATTACTGACAGTGGTATTGACTCAGAAAATTGCGCGTCAACCGTTTCGGCTGTTGCTACCGCAGCATCTAGGGGCTGTAATTATTGCTGCTAGTATTTGGGCGATTGTTGTGGGGAGATAGCGCCGAAACATGGATACTCAAACGAACTCATCTTTTGAATTTTTACAACTCCAAGCAGCTTCTTTACTAATATATCAATCTGTTTTAACAGATGAGGTAGGACAGGCTTTTCTTAATTTACTACGTTCTTTACGCCAAATCGATTTGTTACAGTCATTGCGACACAGCGAGGTAGATGAATTAGGATGCGTTCGCGCTTATGGAAATTATTTTAAGGCGATCGCTTCTCAAAACCAATCCTGGCAAGGTTATTTAATTAGCCGAATTCTTATAGATGAGAATCCGTTTTCACGGCAAGTTCAAAATACCAATTTGGCGGATTTACCACCTTCTCTCATCGCCGCCGTGCAGCAAGATTTACAAGCTTTACAAAGCCTCTATCAATGTAGTGGAATTCAATTAAGTCAGTGGGTACAAGCCGCAGCTAAATTAAATTTACCTCCGGTAGCTTGGAGTGAAATAACTACAAAAACAACTACAGAAAAAGCTAGCGATCGCACTATTTACTATAAATTATCACACCTCGACAACTGGGCAGATATCTTACCAGATTTAGCCGCATACTATCGCCAACATGGTACGGGTATCTTTGCTAAATATCAAGCTTTACGCTGGCAGTCAGGACAACTTATCGGTATTCCCTATGCCGATCCAGTGCAGTTACAGCAGTTGGTAGGATACGAATATCAACGAGATACTTTGAAAAAAAATACAGAATTCTTGCTAGCAGGTTATCCCGCCCTACATGTTTTACTTTACGGTAGTCGCGGTTCGGGAAAATCTTCTTTGGTAAAGGGATTGTTACATGAATATGGCGATCGCAACTTACGTTTAATTGAAGTTGCTAAATCAGATTTGGTTGCTTTACCTACAATTGTCGAGCAACTGCGGGGCGTGCCGCAAAAGTTTATTATATTTGTTGACGACCTCTCATTTGAAGAAGATGACGATGCTTTTAAAGCTTTGAAGGTTGTTTTGGAGGGGAATATAACTGCCCGTCCTCAGAATGTTGTCGTCTATGCGACTTCTAACCGCCGTCATTTGGTCAGAGAAATGTTTGGCGATCGCCCCCGTCCGAGTCAAAATGAAGAAGTCGGAGTGTGGGACACGGTACAAGAGAAACTGTCATTTAGCGATCGCTTTGGTTTGACTTTAACTTTTGAGCCAGCAAATCAGGGCACTTATTTACATATTGTCCGACATTTAGCAGCACTAGCCGAGCTAAATATTTCCCAGACAGATTTAGATTATCGTGCTTTACAATGGGCAACTCGTCACAACGGACGTTCTGGACGCACGGCTAGGCAATTTATAGACTTTTTACAAGCTGATTTGAATTTAGGCAGTTAAGAGTAAATTTTTAATAAGTTTATTTTCGCTAAAATACAAGAACTAAAGCTGTTATAAGTTCGTCTAGGAGGAATCAATGGGATTTTATTCACAAAGAATCCTACCTTACCTGCTTGACTGGTCGTTGTCCGATCTGACTATGGCTCAATACCGACGCGAAGTTTTAGCAAATGTGACAGGAGAAGTTTTAGAAATTGGGTTTGGAACAGGATTAAATCTTTCTTACTATCCAGAAAACATTCATAAATTAGTAGCAATTGATGCTAATCCTGGCGTTCATAATCTTGCTCGAAAGCGTATCCAAAAATCTCATATTACTGTAGACAATCGCGTGTTGAATGGCGAAAACTTGCCAATGGCAGATAATACGTTTGATAGCGTTGTCAGTACTTGGACGTTGTGTAGTATCACCAAAGTCGAACAAGCACTGCAAGAAATCTATCGAGTATTAAAACCAGGAGGAAAATTCTTTTTTGTAGAACACGGACTGAGTAATGAACCTCAAGTTCAAGTCTGGCAAAACCGTTTGAATCCAATTCAAAAAGTTATTGGTGATGGCTGTCACTTAAATCGTAATATTAGACAACTGATAGAAAAGCGATTTGATACGGTGACACTGAAAGAATTTTATGCAGAGAAAACACCCAAGTTTGTAGGTTATTTATATCAAGGTGTTGCTACTAAAGCTGTTTAGATGATAACTGAAAACTGACAACTAACAATATGCAAATTCCTCGCCTGCATCCCGATACAGTCGAACAAGTGAAACAACGAGCTGATGTTGTTGATATCGTCTCGGAACACGTTGTTCTGCGCAAGCGGGGGAAAGATTTTGTCGGTTTATGCCCGTTTCATGATGAGAAAACCCCTAGTTTTAGTGTCAGCCCAGGTAAGCAAATGTATTATTGCTTCGGTTGCGGGGCTGGAGGGAATGCAATTACATTTTTGATGGAATTGGGCAAGACTTCTTTCAGTGAGGTGGTACTGGATTTAGCGCGACGCTATTCCGTTCCCGTCCAAACTTTAGAACCCGAACAAAGACAAGAATTACAGCGTCAGATTTCGCTGCGAGAGCAATTATATGAAGTGATGGCTGTCGCTACACAATTTTATCATCATGCTTTGCAGCAACATCAAGGGCAGTTAGCTTTAGATTATTTGCAACAAAAACGACAGTTTAACTCAGAAACAATTCAGCAATTTAAGTTAGGATACGCGCCTGCGGGATGGGAAACTCTATACAGTTATTTGATAGAACAAAAACGATATCCCGTGCAAATAGTAGAACAGGCGGGATTGATCCGGCGGCGACAGTCAGGAGACGGGTATTACGATTATTTTCGCGATCGCATTATTATTCCGATCTGCGATCCGCAAGGACGATTTATCGGTTTTGGGGGCAGAAGTTTAGGCGACGAACAACCGAAATATCTCAATTCTCCTGAGACGGATATTTTTAATAAGGGTAGAACTTTATTTTGTTTAGACAAAGCTAAAAACGAGATTGCCAAACAAGATCGGGTGGTAGTAGTAGAAGGCTATTTCGATGCGATCGCCCTTCACGCTGCTGGAATTACTCACTCTGTCGCCTCGTTGGGAACAGCTTTGAGTATCGAACAAGTCCGAGCTTGTTTGCGTTATAGCGAATCAAAACAACTTATTCTTAATTTTGATGCCGATGCGGCAGGAACGCAAGCTACAGAAAGAGCAATAGGAGCGATCGCTAATCTTGCCTATCAAGGCGAAGTCAATTTACGAATTCTCAACTTACCAAATGGCAAAGATGCAGATGAATATCTCCACACTCATAGTCCAGAACATTACCGCGAACTTTTACAAAACGCCCCGCTATGGCTCGATTGGCAGATCCAACAACTAGTAGCAAACCGAGATTTAAAGCAAGCACCGGAAGCACAACAAGTCACGGTAAGTATGGTGAAGTTGTTACAGCAAATAAGCGACAGCAATCAACGCCAGCATTACATTCATCATTGTGCCGAAATTTTAAGTACAGGTGATGCCAGACTCGTACCGTTGTGGATTGAAAATTTATTAGATCGAGTTGCGCCAAATAGTTATCGCAAACCAGCACCACCGAGAAAACAGCAGCAAGCTAGCAATTCTAACTTACCTGTAGCAGGCGATCGCGCTTTACTGGAACAGGCAGAGGCAATTTTGTTGCGAATTTACCTACACCATCCCGAATACCGTCAAATCGTCACGGAAGCCCTACAGGAACGAGATTTAAAATTCGATCTACCCCACCACACTTTTCTCTGGCAGCAGATTTTGGCAAATGTAGAGACATCACACGTAACATCTGCCCAATCGTCAGATTTAATTTCGCGGCTACAAGTAGAGTGTATGGAGTATGAAGGTGAAACAAAGGCGATCGCGCGTCTATTTCACTTAGATGAAAAGACACAGATTGAACTATCGCGCTTTGCCCAGGTGATTCAAGCCGCTACAGCTTGTATGGAACGGGTGCAGTGCGAAAAACGCTACCGTCAATTTCTTCAATTGTGGGAACAAACCGACGAAGTAACTGCACCAGAACAATCTCAGTTATATTTTGAGTCGTTACGGCAAGCCCAGCAACGGCTGTTGGAATTGGACAAACAGCGACAGTTTACGCTGGCAGATTTGATCTAGGTGGGTGATGCCCACCCTACATTTAACTGATGGTAATTCAGGTAAGGGCGCACAGATGTGCGCCCCTACAGAACGTGTGGTATCAGTTGTCAGATCCGTTTGAATAACCACGTTCTCGCGAGGGCAGGTTTATGAATACCCTCATTAAGAATTAAATATTGTTGGTAAACCCGCCCCTACAACCAATTTTTGACTTTCGACTTTTGACTTTTGACTTTGCTTAATGTTTCAACACGATCCGATATCGTGCCTTGCCACTACGTAGGTGTTCCAATGCCTCGTTCACTTGGTCAAAACTGAAGGTTTCAATTATGGGTTCGATCTGATGGCGGGTGGCGAAGTCAAGCATTTGGGTGACAGTAGCCGGACTACCCAAGGGACTGCCGGAGATCGATCGCTGAGCCATAATTAAGGGAAAAATTTCCGTAGAAATAGGGTTAGGAACCACACCTACAAAATGCAATCGTCCTTTAGGACGCAAACAGGCAATGTATGTACTCCAGTCTAGATCGGCATTCACAGTAGAAAGAATCAAGTCAAAAGAGCCTTCTACCGATTTAAGTGCATTTGGATCGCGGGAGTTGATGAAGTGGTTAGCACCCATTTCCCTTGCTTCTGGTTCCTTATCGGCGCTGCTGGAAAAGGCACTGACATCGCAGCCCCAAGCATGAAGAAATCTCAATGCCATGTGTCCCAAGCCGCCAATACCAATGACTCCAACGCGATCGGTAGGCTTAACATCAAATTGGACGATTGGGTTAAAAACCGTAATTCCGCCACAAAATAAGGGTCCGGCTGACACTGGCTGCATGGCATCGGGTAGGGGAGCAACCCAAGCTTCATGGGCGCGCACCTTGTCAGCAAAACCACCATAGCGACCGACAATTGTACCTTCTGCGGTGGCACAAAGGTTGTGATTGCCAGACATACACCACTCGCAAGTCATGCACGATCGCGAATACCATCCCAATCCGACCCGCTGTCCGACTTGGAGTTTTTTTACGGCACTGCCAACATCCGCAATCTTGCCTACAACTTCGTGTCCTGGAACAAAGGGATATTGTGTCATGCCCCAGTCATTATGGAGCATACTCAAGTCGCTATGGCAAATCCCGCAGTATTCTACGTCAATCTCTACATCTTCGCTACCGAGCGGTTTTGGCTCGTACTCGAAAGGCTTGAGTTCTCCACCTTTTTCTAAAGCTGCGTAGGCACGAATCATCTATTAGTCCTCGTGAAATGACACGACAAGCTTCATCGTAAAAGATTGCGATAAAGATTGCGATCGCTTACGGACAGAATAAAGTATCGCGGGTAGCACGTCCTGTAGTTGGGTTAACACCTTTAGCAACTTGACACAATTTATCTTGCACGTCGCGGCGCATCAACACATCCGTGAAATCGGCTCCGTCGATGACTGCACCGTCAAATTTGGTATTTGCCGCAAATGCGCCTTCTAAAATAGCATCCTTTAAATTGGCTCTAGTTAATCGTGCCGAGTCTAGAGTGGCGCTTGCCAAATTCGCCCCCTCAAAATTTGCCGAATCTAAATTAGCAGCAAACAAACTAACTCCTTCTAAATTAGAGTGACTGAAGTTACTACTACGCAAATTGGCGTGGCTGAAGCTAGAGTCCGTCAAGTCCCGCCCAGAGAAATCTGTCTCAATCAAACTTTCTTTGTTGTAATCCAGCGCTACAGCAGGGGGAACAATAGCAAGAAGTACTGAAAATGCGATCGCACCCCACAGTACAACAGCGAATATAGATTTCCAAATTCGATTTCCTAGCCCAGAATTCATAATCTTTCAGCTCATGGCAAACCATCCTGCCTTTCATTATCCCGACATTGGCGTACTTGGAGAAGATCTCGTCGCTCGGTGGCTGCAATCTTCCGGTTGGGAAATCCTGCACCGTCGTTGGCGCTGTCCTTGGGGAGAGTTGGATTTGGTTGCGAAGTTGGATGTACGTGAGAGGGACAAGGGGGACAAGGAGGACAAGGGAGACAAGGGGGACACGATCGCGCACCACCCATTCCCGACTCCCAACTCCCGACTCCCGACTCCCCTCTTAGCCTTTATTGAAGTCAAAACCCGCAAGCAAAATAACTGGGATGCAGGTGGTTTGTTGGCGATTACACCGCAAAAACAAATACGGCTTTGGCAAGCTGCGGAGTACTTTTTGAGTGTCTCTCCAAATTTAGCTACCTACCAATGCCGCTTTGATGTGGCGCTAGTCCAACATCGTAAATTATCGTTGGCTCGATTGAGACAGGCATCGCCTACACTTGACATTTCCCCTGACTTATCGTCTCTGTCAGTGCAGTTAGGACAAGCAGTTATAGTCGCTGGTTATCAACTCGTGCTACAAGAATACTTATCCGCTGCTTTTGATTGATGCGATCGCCATATCTCAATTTCAGGCTTCAATTTCAGCCTGCAATTCTGTTGCTGCCGATTTAAGCCAAAGTTTCGGGACAATAACCCAATCCCTTGACAAATTGTTGCCGAAATGTTTCTATTTCTTCCCGTTCTGGGTTGCCGTGAGAGACAATTGCGACTTGATAGCGACGCATCACGTCTACCGGAGATTGTCCGGCTTCCAAACTCCATAACGCCATTCTGACGCGGATCGGTGCTTCGTAGGGAATTCCCAGTTCATTTAAAAAAGCGCGGAAATCACCATCTTGTTGAGAGTTGAGAGGAGATTTCATTTTCACCTTCACAACCCAGCCATCAATTTGATGAATTACGGTAATGAAACTCAAGGGCATCTGGGGTCTGCCATGCAAATGTTCAACGATCCTCAATGTGAGGCTGGCGTTGGCAAGATAGTAAAGGTATTCCATATCCTTGCTGGGGAAACAAGCTATTCCTACATTTATATTTTTGCGAATTGACCGCGACGATACTAGCGTCAAACACCCACTCCACCTGGGTAGATTCACCCAAATACCCATGCGATCGCATCAATTCAAAATCTTACTTAAAATCCGTTAGAATACCGAACGTCACGCTCACAAAAAATGCATATCAATCAATTTAAAGATGCACTGTCTGCATTGAATTCCGTAAAAACACCTAATTTTGACTTGACGTCTTCTGCTAAATCTGAATTAGACTACTCTTTATCGAGTTATGATTACGAATTACCAGCAGAACGGATCGCTCAAAATCCAGTTTCTCCCAGAGATAGTTCTCGCCTGTTAGTAGTAAATCTCGATAGTCACGCCCATCAAATTTTTCGCGATTTACCAGAATTTCTTCAAAAAGACGATTTGCTGGTTATGAACGATACGCGGGTAATTCCCGCCCGTCTCTACGGACAAAAACCTAGCGGTGCGGCAGTGGAAGTATTACTGTTAGAAGAACGCCAGCCGAATGTATGGTTAGCTTTAGTCAAACCAGGGAGACGTTTAGCACCTGGGGCGAAGATTGTATTTTTTGAGCGGGAGGATAAAGGAGACAAGGGAGACAAGGGGGACAAGGGAGACAAGGAAGCAGGGGAGCAGAGGGGCAGGGGAGCAGAGGAGAAAAACAGTGCAACTCCCGATTCCCGACTCCCGTACGGGCGGGTTTCCAAACCCGCCCCTACCGACTCCCGACTCCCGACTCCCTGCTCTCTCACTGCTACAGTCCTAGAAACAGATGAAGAGACAGGCGGACGGGTGATACAGTTTGACCTACCAGAAGGTTTATCTGTCATTCAATTATTAGATAAATTCGGTCACGTACCTTTGCCACCCTACATTACCGATTCTCAAGCGGAATCAGAGCAATATCAAACAGTTTACGCTGAAAAACCAGGATCGGCAGCAGCACCGACAGCAGGGCTGCACTTTACACCTGAATTACTCAAACGCCTGCAAGAAAATGGTATAGAGCAAGCATTTGTCACTTTACATGTAGGAGTTGGCACGTTTCGTCCGGTAGAAGTGGAAGACGTAAAGACACATCAAATGCATGGAGAGTGGATTGAAGTTCCAGCTGCTACTGTAGAGCAAATTCGCGCAGCGCGATCGCGAGGAGGCAGAATTATTGCTGTCGGAACGACAACGGTAAGGGCTTTAGAGGGTGCTGCTGCATCGGGAGAACTACAGCCATTTTGCGGTAAGACAAATTTGTTTATTTACCCTGGTTATCAATGGCGGGTAGTAGACGGGTTAATTACTAATTTCCACCTGCCGCGTTCTAGTTTAATGATGCTCGTCAGTGCGGCAATTGGCAGAGAGCGATTGTTGGCATTGTACCAAGAAGCGATCGCCCAACAATACCGTTTCTATTCCTTTGGTGATGCCATGCTGATTTTGCCTCAAGGTAAAGAGTTGTAGGGACGCACAGGTGTGCGCCCCTACTAGAATTCTTCTGATGTGTTGAATTGTATAAATAACTGCCTAGTTTTCTTCCTAGTTTCGCTACAAAAATAGATAGAGCCGCGCATTGAAGGGTATTTCTGGGAACTCTATTAACAGTGGGTGGCTGTAAATCGTTTTAGCAAGCAATCGGATGCATGACGTAACTGAGTGCTTGGCAATCGTCGGCTTTAACCGATTAAGCTGCTTGAATTAGCAGTAACTAGGCATCATTGCTAGGGATATGAGAAATGAAAAGTTTGTCTGCTCGTGTTTTTCTCTTGCACAGCGCGTTATTTACAATCTTTTTTGTTGGTGCGCGGCTTCCTGCGTCAGCTTCCAATCAGTTATCAGTTACCAGTGACGAGACTTGTAGGGGCGCACAGCTGTGCGCCCCTACCATGACCCCAATATCATTACCAGAATCTAAAGTATGGGTGATTAAAAATAACAGCCAGCAGCCGGAATTACAATCTTATCTGTGGCTGGCTAATCATGAGCGGCAAGATTCTCGACAATCAACGCTGTTGTTAGCTCAAGAATCTAATCAGCTAGCAACAGCAAAAAATCCCAAACCGTCAGAGCTAAAAGCATTTAACGAAGTTATCAAAAATAGTAGTGCTATTAAAGGATTATTTACACTTTATCGCCAGAAGGATACAGGCAAAATTTATTTAGAAATTCAGCCGCAACAATTCAATAAAAACTTCCTCAGTACGATGACGATGGAAGCAGGGATTGGAGAGCGGGGGATTTATAGTGGAATGCCTTTACAGGATTTTTTATTTTATTTTCAGCGAGTCAACAATAATATTCATTTCGTCGTGCGTAACGTTAATTTTCGCGTTACTCCTGGTTCGCCGCAAACGCGATCTTTGACGCGATCGTTTAGCGATTCCGTTCTCTACTCAATTCCAATTAAAAGCATTCATCCTCAACGAAAAACTATTTTAATTGACCTTGGCGATCTCCTATTAAAAGATTTACCAGGACTAGCAGCGTCGCTCTCTACTCAGTTAGGAACGACCTATCAATTAGATGAAAATAAATCTTATTTTGGCTCAACTAAAGCTTTTCCCCTCAACATGGAAATTGAGTCAGTTTACGGCTTTTCCTATGGAGGCGCTAAGAGTAGCACCACGCCGAATTTAATGACGCTGCCAGACAGCCGCGCTCTAACTTTACGCATTCGCTATAGTCTATCTGAATTATCGGCTAATTCTACCTACAAGCCTCGCTTAGCTGACGATCGCATCGGTTATTTTATCACTGCCTATCAAGATTTTGCGATTGAAGACCGTAAAGAACCGTTTGTTCGCTACATTAACCGCTGGCAATTAGAAAAGCAAAATTCTAACGCCAAACTATCACCACCCAAAAAACCAATCGTATTTTGGATTGAAAATGCCGTTCCACTGGAATATCGGGATGCAGTTAAAGAAGGGGTATTAATGTGGAACAAAGCCTTTGAAAAAGCAGGATTTATCAATGCGATCGAAGTGCGACAAATGCCTGATGATGCTAAATGGGACCCTGCGGACGTGCGTTACAACGTAATTCGCTGGATTAACACAGTTGATGGCTTTTTCGCCCTTGGTCCTTCGCGGGTTAACCCCTTAACTGGGGAAATCTTGGATGCAGATATTTTAGTCGATGCCAGCTTCGTGCGCGTGCTAAAGCAAGAATATCGACGCATGGTTCAAGACAGTCGATCGCAGCCAACATCGGTATTATCTCAAATGATAAACGATCGCAGCGTATGTAACTCCGGTTTTGGACGAGGCTTCGGAGGACAAGGGGGACAAGGGGGACAAGAAGGACAAGGGGGACAAGGGGGACAAGGGGGACAAGGGGGACAAGGGGGACAAGGGGGACAAGGAGGACAAGGGGGACAAGGGGGACAAGAAGGACAAGGGGGACAAGGGGGACAAGGGGGACAAGGGGGACAAGGAGGACAAGGGGGACAAGGGAGAGAACAACCAATTACCAATTACCAATTACCAATTACCAACTCCCATTTATCAAAACTCGCAACAGAATACGACCTCTGTTATGGCATGGAAGCAGCAAACCAATTTGATTTTGGTTCTTTGGCACTCACGCTGTTTCAAAATACCACGCCTAACAGCGACAAAATGCAGCAATACATTCATCAATATTTGCGGCTGATTATTGCTCATGAAGTCGGGCATACACTCGGTTTGCGGCACAATTTTCGCGGTAGTACCCAGCTTCCACCAAGTGAGTTAAATGCTACCAAAATAACTCGCGATCGCGGTTTGACAACTTCAGTTATGGACTATCTTCCTCCGAATCTGGCTCCACCCGAGCGCGAACAGGGCGACTTTTTCCCTGATAGCATCGGTTCCTACGATGAGTGGGCGATTGAATACGGTTACACGCCCACAACAGCACCCCATCCCTTAGCAGAAAGACGATTTTTAGACCGAATTGGCGATCGCTCCTCGCGTCCAGATTTAGCTTATGCTACAGATGAGGATCGGTTCGATCTCGATCCCGATGTAAATGCTTGGGACTACAGTAGCGATGTTTTGGGCTATTCCCAAGGACAATTAGATATAGCGCGGGCAATGTGGAAAAAATTAAATCGGCGCTATCCAACTTCAGGTGAGAGTTACAGCGATTTAAGCGAACTGTTCGATCGCATTTTCTTACACTACCTGCGTCATACATACTACGCCACTAAATATATTGGCGGACAGTCATTTTACCGCGACCATGCTAGCGCTGATAACGGCAGATTACCATTCGTTCCCGTACCTGTAGCAAAACAGCGACAGGCTTTAGCAGTGCTGGAGAAATACGTATTTGCCCCAGATGCATTTAATTTTCCGCCAGAACTCTTGAATAAACTCGCACCCTCTCGCTGGATGCATTGGGGAGAACAAGCCGTGATCAACCGCCTCGATTACCCAATCCACGATAGTATTTACGCGCTACAAAGTTTAGTATTACGAGATTTACTATCGGGCGATCGCCTTTCCCGCTTACGCGACATCGAACTCAAGAGTCAGCCAAAACAAGCCCTCACTCTACCAGAATTATTTACCACCTTACAAAATGATATCTGGATGGAGGTTTTAAATCCAGACAAAACACCAACAAATATTTCTAGTTTGCGGCGAGCCGTCCAACGGGAACACCTGAAAATCATGACAGATATGATGTTACGCAAATCTAACGTTCCTGAAGATGCACGAACGCTTGCATGGTACAATTTGCAGCGGTTGCGAGAGAAATTAAATAAAGCAGTTGCTCGTTCTGGCACATTAGATGAATATACGAAAGCACATTTAGCAGAAACCCGCGATCGCATTGCCAAAACTTTAGATGCGAGAGTGGAATCGAGATGAATTCGGAATTCGGAATTGGTTGTTGATGAAATAGCAAGTCAATATAATCTTGGCGTTCTTCAACTTTGCGTCTTTGCGTCTTTGCGTGACATTAGATCCTATCTCTTGCTTCCAAGCAAAATTTAGATATCCTTAACCACCCACATCTCCTTGGATTATCAACACCGAACAATGAGCATTACGAACAACATGATTGCTAACGCTACCTAACAAAACTTCAGTAATCCCTTTATATCCCCTACGCCCTAAAACAATTAAATCTGCACCCCACTCTTTTGCTGCATCGCAAATTGTCGATCCTGGATTTCCCACCCGACAATTAAATTCAACTGAAATTCCCAAATCTTTTGTTTTCTCGCGATAACCCTGCAAAACATCTTGTCCTTCCTCAGTTTTTGCTTCAATTTGGGATGGATAATTCATTCTTGCTCCCAACTCAACGCCGTGAAACACCATCAAGTTTGCTAGATCTTTTGTAGCTAATTCTACAGCCTGCTCGAATACCACAGATGCTTGAGCTGAGCCATCAACGGCAACAAAAATTTTTTTGAAACTCACGATCGCCCCCAAATTAACTATCCTGTTACTGACGATACAGTAGATTCAGTCTCGATTCTATGAAAGAATCGCACAGATCGATAAATAGAATAGGTTCGATACTACAAAAATCTACCTAGAGTGGTAGAGTCTGAGGCAGAATTTCAATCAGTAGAAATATGATAAGCGATCGCCAAAACATTCAAGTATCTGTTGCTATCGTCGGCGGGGGACTCTCCGGTATGAGTGCAGCTTGGGAACTCTACCAAGCAGGGATCGATTCACTCGTTGTTTTGGAAGCAAACGATCGCATTGGCGGACGCACGTTTAACCAGCTTCATCCTAAGATTGGTTATGTAGAAATGGGTGGTACTTGGGTAGGACGCACGCAAACAGCTGTCCTCGATTTGGCACGACAGTTAGGAGTTGCCACCAAACAAGGTAAAGTTGATGGAGCCACGATTTACGGCTACCAGGGGATCTGGACGATGCACGAAGACAACCCTAGCGAGTCCGCCACGCCAGCTCAAAAAGATTTTGCTCAGGTAATGGCAAAATTCGAGCAACTCAGTCAGAACGTACCGCTAGACGCACCCTGGAACACACCTAATGCTGAGACTTTAGATTCTATCTCTGCGGGAGAGTGGATCGATCGCAATACGGAGACAATAGAAGCAAGAGCTTGGATGGCGGGTAGTATTCGTCAAGGAATCGCAGGCGATCCGCATCAAGTCTCGATGTTGTTCGTTTTATATTTTATGGCGAATGCGGGGTTTTTCGACCTACGCGAGACAGCCGAAGATTATCGTCTCGTCGGTGGTTCCCACAGTTTGACCTTAAAAATTGCTGAGCATTTAGGCGATCGCGTGTGGTTGAATACAAGAGTACGAGAGATTTCGCATGGCGATCGGGTACGCTTAGTGACAAAAAGGGGAGTCATACAAGCAGACTACGCGATCGTGGCAATGATGCCTAAAGATGCGGGAAAAATTCATTTCGATCCGCCTTTACCAGCAATTCATCAGCAATTAATATCGGAATGGCAGCAGATGAGCTGGATCAAATTCTTCTGTCTCTATCCACGTCCGTTGTGGTGGGGAAAAGCAGCCAGCGGACATTACTACAGTATGGACACGGAAGCAGAGGTTTTTGACGTTTCTCCAGATGATGGTAGCTATGGTTTATTAATTGGTTTTTTCGAGCCAAAATACTCTAATTTAAGTGAAGTAGAACGGCGCAAATGTGCGATTCAAACTGTTACAGATATGTTTGGTATTGCAGGCGCTGCACCAGAAGAATATTTTGAAATTGATTACACTCAACAATCGTGGACGAGTGGTTGTGTAGCAGCTTTACCACCTGGTTTATTGACACAAGCAGGAGCAGCACTAAACGAACCTGTGGGTAGAATTTATTGGGCAGGAACCGAACGTTCTACCCGTTGGATCAATTATATGGATGGAGCAGTGCGATCGGGTCAACATGCCGCACGTCAGATTCTCGAACAATTGATTTAAGATTTAATGACTGACAGAATTTTAAATCAACAAGTAGAATCAAAGATAGTAGTGGTCAAAATTGCTTAAAGGTAACTACTTATGGTACAAATATCACCTAAATCTTTAACACTGGAAGAGTTCATGAAATTACCAGAAACGAAACCCGCCAGCGAGTATATTAATGGTGAAATTCTTCAAAAACCGATGCCTCAAGGTAAGCATAGCGTCATTCGAGGCGAATTATCATCTACAATTATTACTATTTTAAAACCTCAGAAAATTGCTAGAGCATTTATAGAGCTTCGCTGTACCTTTGGTGGACGTTCAACTGTACCAGATGTATCTGTGTTTACTTGGGAACGAATTCCCCGCAAGGAAAATGGCGGAGTTGCCAATGTCTTTGCAATTGCACCTGATTGGACGATTGAAATTCTCTCACCCGACCAAAGCCAAACAAAAGTTACTAAAAATATCTTACACTGCCTCAAATATGAAACTCAAATGGGTTGGTTAATCGATCCAGAAGAACAAACAGTATTTGTTTATCTTCCCAACCAACAGCCAGAAGTATTTGATGAACCAGAACAGCAGATTCCTGTTCCATCTTTTGCACGAGAAATTAAATTAACTGTAGGAAACTTATTTGGATGGTTAATGGAGTAAAATCTGACTCATGCTGCTTCAACCGCTGCCATAATACCAAACATAATAAACAGAATTCCTCCAGCAATAGTTAACTTTCGCTCCGAGATACGTCCAGCTAACATGCGTCCGCAAACAACTGCAAGCGCCGCACACAAAGCATGACCTAAAATTGCTCCAATAGTCACGCCTACAACTGGATATCGAGTTGCTAAAGCAATAGTTGCAATTTGAGTGCGATCGCCCCATTCTGATAAAAAAGTTAGCGTGAAAGCCTCAGCAATAATTGCTCCGGCATTTTGAGTTTTCGGTAAATTAAATTCTGCTTTCTCAATCGCAGTTTTTGCCTCTTGAATAATTTCTGTATCGCAAGAACTCACTGGCATTTTACTTGCTTCGTAAAGCAACTTCAAACCAAAACCAAGAAACAAGGCTATTTCTGCATATTGAATGTATGTTTTAGGCAACAAAGCCGCAACTTGTCCCACTAAAACAGAAAGTATTGTCATTGCTGCCAAAGCGGATACTGCACCAGCAAACACCAGCCGTCGCGAATGACGCATCGCCAAAATTGCAGCGATGAAAAAAGTTTTATCTCCTAATTCTGAAACCGCAATCAGTAAAAAACTGGCAATGAAGGCTGCTAGCACTCTCTCAAGCTCCTTTGTAGCTGACTAACTTGAGCTTGCGAGCTTGACGAGTTACGAAAGACCTCACCAAGCTCACAATCTTCCTCTGTGAACTTAGTGAAGGTCTCACTGACAAGAGAGCGTCATTGGTCATCGGTCATTTGTTGAAGACAAGAACTTATGACTTTTTTCGCTCAATTGTCACCTGAACCAGGCAGCAAGCCAGCATGTTGATTCAGGTATCTGGCACAGTTGTGATGCCAGTAGCTACTCCCCTTCAAATTTATTTGATCCTTAACATATCATTGCTGAGATGCGTCGTCAAACAGCGATCGCGGATCGGTGTAGAGACGTTACATGTAAAGTCTCTACACCGATCCCTAATATTTCCGTTCTTGTGGCTCAAACATAGTAATTGCGACGGGTTTGTATTGTAGGTCGATACCAGCAGGGGAATAATACGAGAGGGTGTGCTTGAGGAAATTACTGTCGTCCCGTTGCGGAAAGTCCTCGCGGAAGTGAGCGCCACGGCTTTCTTGACGGTTGAGGGCTGAATGTAAAATGAGTTGTCCGACGACAATTAAACTCCCCAATTCTAAGGCTTCAATAATTTCTGTATTCCAACAACTGCCTTTATCATCTAGATATATTTGCGCGGATTGCTGTTGCAGTTGTTGCAATTGTTGTAAGCCTTCTTGCATCAAACTTTCCGTCCGAAATACGCCGCAGTGCTGCGTCATAGCATCTTGAAAAGCCGTACGGACTTGCTCGATCCGGTACTTTCCTGGTTGTTCTAACAAGGCTTGGATTTGCTGTTTTGCCTCGTTGATATAGCGTTGCTCTTGGATATCCGGTAATTTACGATTTTGGACGTATTGCGCGATCGCAGCTCCGGTACGCCGTCCGTAGACTACGCATTCCAACAAAGAATTGCTCCCCAAGCGATTAGCACCGTGAACGGAGACACAAGCACACTCTCCAGCCGCAAAGAATCCCTCCACTAACTGCTCGGCACTCCGGCGCACCTGTCCGTCTGTATTCACGGGTATCCCACCCATAGAATAGTGGACTGTGGGACGCACGGGCATCGGCTGATGAACGGCATCAACTCCTACGAGTCGATGGGCTTCTTCCCAGCAAAAAGGGACGCGGCTCATAATTTTTTCTCTGCCCATGTGCCGCAAGTCGAGATACACGCAGGGACCACCCGCTCGACCATCGGGATAAACGCCGCGTCCGGCACGAATTTCATAAGCGATCGCCCTAGAGGTAATATCCCGTGGCGCTAATTCCATCCTTGAGGGGGCGTATGTTGCCATAAAACGCTCTCCCTCGGCATTAATTAAATAAGCTCCTTCTCCCCGCACGGCTTCCGAGATCAATACGCCTACTGGATACAATCCCGTGGGGTGAAATTGGACGAATTCCATGTCTTCTAAAGGTAGACCTGCGATCGCTGCCATCGCCAATCCGTCGCCTGTCGAAGCATAATCGTTAGAAGTCGTGTTGTAGACTCGACCGTAACCGCCCGTAGCAAACATCACCGCTTTGGCGCGTACGACTTCGATGTGTCCGTCGAGAATGCGGTACATCACCACGCCCTTAGCTTGACCGTCCTCCAAAATCAGACGCATCACGTACCATTCTTCATAAACCTGTACGCCGTATCGTCGTAAATTATTGACGAGTTCGTGCAAAATAGCGTGTCCGGTCTTATCTGCGGCATAGCAGGTACGATTGTGAGAATGTCCGCCGAAGGCTCTTTGGGCGATGCGACCGTCAGGCAAGCGAGAAAACAACACCCCCATATGTTCTAGGTCTATCACCACATCGGGGGCTTCACGGGCTAGCAACTCTACTGCATCTTGATCGGCTAGATAGTCGGAACCTTTCACGGTATCGAAGGCGTGGGCTTCCCAGCTATCTTTATCATCCACATTCTTCAGCGTTGCAGCAATTCCTCCTTGAGCGGCGACAGAATGAGAGCGGATCGGGTGAGTTTTCGCCACTACAGCCACATTCAAACTCGGATCGAGGCGGGCAATTTCTACTGCGGCACGACAGCCAGCCAGTCCGCCGCCAACAATAATGACATCGTGTTCTAGCATTTAATTACATTATTTGCTAAAAAAGTGTTCTCTAGCTCTATAGTGGCTTAACAAGGGGCGAGGAGGAGCCAGTTCGTTGGGCGGGTTCCCCGACTTGAAGCATCTGGCGTTGAGGAGCGAGGGTGAGAAAATTTTATATTTTGAATTGGAGTTGCTTCCTTGTCCCTCTTGTTTCCCTTGTCCCCCTTGTCCTTTCCCTCACCCCTCATCCCTAGCTAACTGGCGCTGGTTGTTGCTGCGAAACGTTACCAGGAATAGGTTCAGATTTTGTACCTGGTTCTGTTGCTGTCAGTTCGATATGATTGAGCAGGGTTGTGACGAAGGCAAAAAGTAGGAAAGGTAAAGAAAGTAATACAATGAGTCCTACAGTCGCTAAGGCGTAAATTGGTTTTCTCGCACCCATCATTGCCATTGCCGCAGCCAAACTCACGGTGATAGTGATCAACCAGACAATAATCTGACCGTAAATATCCCCAAATGTCAGAGTGCAGACAAAGCGATACTTTTGAATGTTATTCATATTCATCAGATTTCCTTTTAACATCTCTTATTTTTCTAGGTTAAAGCTCTGATAGGTTTCTGGACAGTTTCTAAACATTTTTGTCATTTTTGCAACAGTTATTTACATTTTGCTAGATGGTTTTCTCGCGATTCATCTTTCAAGCTAAAAGTTGTTATCTCCTGCTTTTTCATAGATCGGCATTGATAGAGAGTTTTCGGTTAAATTTGCTACTCAGTAGCTATCAAACTCTTGTTTCCACGTAACCGCTTGTATTGGCATTCAATTGAGCTACTTGGCGCTAGAAGCATTTCCCTGCTTAAACTTCAATTAATCTACAATTAACCTAATGTTAGGTTTTGCATAACGAGTTCATCCACTATGTGCGTGATTATTAAGATTGTCTGTGCGATTGACTACTATTAGTGGATGAGGAGACTCAGAAGAATATGCTGCTATCTGGAATTACGCTGAAGCGTGTTGTTGCGACTTCAGCAGTCGCAGCTACAGTTACCTTGGGAGCTAGTTTAACGGGAATTGCGCAACAAACTGCTACCCTCAATGGTGCTGGGGCAACTTTCCCAGAACCCCTATATCAACGCTGGGCTAGCGAGTTGCGTAAAGCTAACCCGCCACTTCAAGTCAACTATCAAGGAATTGGTAGCGGTGGCGGCGTGAGACAGTTTATTGCTGGCTCAGTCGATTTTGGCGCTAGCGATAATGCCATGACCGATGAAGAAGTGAAAAAAGTTAAGAACGGCGTGGTATTCGTCCCCACAGCTGGCGGTCCCGTTGCCGTGGTGTATAATGCTCCTGGCGTTAACGAGCTAAGACTATCTCGTAAAGTCTTACCACAGATTTTTGCAGGTCAAATTAAGAATTGGAACGATCCGGCGATCGCCGCTGATAATCCTGGGGCAAAATTACCAAATCAGCCTATTAGACTTGCCGTCCGTGCTGATGCTAGCGGTACGAGCTTTATCTTCACCAACGCCCTCAGCGCCATGAGTCCCTACTTTAAAGGTAGAATCGGTCCTAATCGCGCTCCTTCTTGGGCTGGTAGCCCCCTTAAAGGCAAAGGCAATCCTGGTGTAGCTCAAATCGTGCAGCGGACTCCTGGTAGCATTGGCTATGTAGAGGCTGCTTTTGCTAGTGAAAATAAAATTCCAATGGCACAAGTGCAAAACAGCAAAGGGGAATTTATATCACCAACTCAAGAGGCAGCAGACCAAGCTTTAGAAGGTGTGAAGTTCAATCCTGATTTTCGCGTAAACTACGATCTACTTGGCAATCCTGACTCTGGATATCCAATTGTCGGTTTGACCTGGATTATGGTTTATAGAAACTACGAACAGCCAGGTAAAGCTGATGCCGTCAAACGGATGGTAGAGTGGATGATGACTGACGGTCAGGCAATTAACGGTCAACTCAACTACACGCGCATTCCTGCTAAGGTTGCCGGTCAAGTCGTACAGACTGTGAAAAGCGAAGTGAAGTAGATAATTGCATGTAGAGACGTTATAGGTAACGTCTCTATATAGTTGATTTCAAACAAATGATGTATGTCAGAACCACATGTAGAAAATAATCGGCAGTTTCCTCTTAAGTCAGAGATAGATTTAACTGCATCTTCAGGAAAATTTGCGTGGTTCGACCAAGGGTTTACCTGGCTGGTATATGGCTTGGCATTTGCTATGGTAGCCCTACTTTTTTGGATTAGCTGGATTATCTTTGAAAATGCCCTGCCAGCTATTCGACAATTTGGGCTGGGTTTTTTGTGGAGTCAAGAATGGAATGTAGCAGATCTCAAATTTGGGGCACTGCCATTCATTTTTGGCACTTTAGTCAGTTCGGCACTCGCCATGTTAATTGCCGTTCCCGTGGGATTAGCAGTAGCGTTAATTACGAGCGAAGATATTTTGCCTGCTTCAGTGCGATCGCCCATTGCTTTCATGGTAGAGTTGATTGCCGCTATTCCTAGCGTCATTATCGGTCTGTGGGGCATTTTCGTACTGATTCCGTTTTTGCAACCGATTCAACAATGGCTTTACGACCATTTCGCTTGGATACCCCTGTTTAGCACTCCACCAGTAGGCTATGGGATGTCGAGTGCAGGCGTAATTCTGGCGATTATGATTTTGCCGACAATGGCAGCAATTAGCCGCGAAGTTCTACTTGCCGTACCAAAGGAATTACGCAGTGGTTCGATGTCTTTGGGTGCAACCCGTTGGGAAACTATTTTCGGCGTGCTGTTACCAGCAGGTATTTCTGGTATAGTTGGAGCGGCAATTTTGGCACTCGGACGAGCGTTAGGGGAAACAATGGCTGTAACGATGGTAATCGGAAATACAGCACAAATCAGCCCTTCATTGTTAGATGTGGCATATACGATTCCATCTGTGCTAGCGAATGAGTTTGGTGAAGCATTAGATGGATTGCACGTCGGTGCGTTAATGTACTTAGCTTTGATTTTGTTTTTAGTCACGCTACTGGTAAATATTGCTTCAGTGGCTCTGGTAAAATTTATTAGCCGACACAATTGATTAAATTAAATAGCGATCGCTGTGATGTAAATTCATCCTGATATCTTCAATCTTTCCCCGTAACCAATTTTTAGACTCAATATCTATGAACGATCGCCCAATCGTAGAAAAGATAGATCCATCTTTGGCAGCAGAATTACGCCGTCCTTTGCCTACTTATAGAGCGGTTTTTAATAGCGGTATGACTGCGATCGCTCTGCTATTAACGGCTCTAGCTATATTACCTCTAGGATCGATCTTGCTCGAAATTCTGCTGAGGGGTGGTCAAAACTTTAGCTGGGCTGTGTTTACAAATATACCTGCCCCCGTAGGCGTAACGGACGTTCCCAATGGTTTTGGTAATGCGATCTTGGGTACTTTAATGATGGTAGGTATTGCTTCGGCGATCGCAATTCCAGTAGGAGTGCTGACAGGGATTTTCTTATCTGAATTTGGTAGAAATACAGCTATTGGCAGCTCGATCCGATTTATTATTACTATTCTCACGGGTATACCTTCAATCATTGCAGGTGTATTTGCTTACGGCGTTTTGATCTTGAACAAAGTTACGCAATTTTCTGCTGTAGCTGGAGGTTTTGCCCTGGCAGTCATCATGCTGCCCATCGTAGCGCTGACGACGGAAGAAGCTTTGAAACTGATCCCCAATCACCAACGCTTGGGTTCCGCCGCCTTGGGCGCAAATCGTCTGCAAACAACCTTCCGCGTTGTCGTTGCTGCGGCAATTCCCGCCATCACTACAGGCGTTTTACTCGCTGTTGCCCGCGCCGCTGGTGAAACAGCACCGCTACTATTTACCGCTTTATTTAGTATTAGCTGGCCCGATGGATTGTTTAATCCTACCCCCTCGTTATCCGTCCTGATTTACAACTACGCTAACTCTCCCGACCTTGGGCAAAACCAGATGGCATGGACTGCGGCTTTAGTTTTAGTAGGACTAGTTTTATGTATTAGTATTATCTCGCGTCTAGCAACCAGAAGAAGACAGTGACTAGTGGCTAGTGGCTAGTGGCTAGTGACTAGAAGCTCTCCCTTGTCCTCCTTGTCTCCCGACTCCTGACTCCCGACTCCCCAATCCATGAATTACACAAAATCAGTAGCAACAAATTTAATTCCAGCGCTGCGAGTGAAAAGCCTAAATTTTTTCTATGGCACTCGTAAGGCGATCGATAAGGTGACAATGGATATTTACCAAGGACAAGTTACCGCGATTATCGGTCCTTCTGGCTGTGGTAAATCGACTTTTATTAAAGCCCTTAACAGAATTAGCGAACTGGAAGGTAAAGTTAAAGTTGAGGGTCAGGTAGAGTTTTTCGGTCAAGATATTTACGATCGCCGTGTCAACCTGAATCGCCTGCGCCGCGAAATCGGCATGGTATTCCAAAAGCCTAATCCTTTCCCCATGAGTATTTACGATAACGTGGCTTATGGTGTAAGAGCGCAGTCTCGTCCGTCGCGGATGCAGTTGGATGATATCGTTGAATCTGCTCTCAAGGGTGCGGCTTTGTGGGATGAAGTCAAGGATAATCTGAAAAAATCGGCTTTGGGTTTATCAGGCGGACAACAGCAGCGTCTCTGTATTGCTAGGGCGCTAGCTGTCAAACCTAAGATTTTGTTGATGGATGAACCTGCTTCCGCCCTCGATCCGATCTCGACGATGAAGATTGAGGAATTAATTCACAGTTTGCGCGGAGAACTGACGATCGCGATCGTGACTCACAATATGCAACAAGCCGCCCGCGTATCTGACTATACGGCATTTTTTAGCACGGATGAGAGTCGGATCGGTCAGATGGTGGAGTTCGACGAAACGGAGAAAATCTTCTCCGAGGCTAACGATCCTCGTACTCAGGATTATGTGGAAGGTCGTTTCGGTTGAGGATTATTGTTGCAATATTATTACTTTCGTTAGCGATCGCGTTTCCTGCGGTTGCTAGTGTTTGTCGGACTCGCGACGGACATCAGATCTGCATTCTGAGTCTTCAACGCAGTGCTAAAAATTATTGGGAATATCGGGCAGATGTCAGTGTAGATGGTGTGAAAGGGGATACGGAGGTTTATAATTGCCGCGATCGCGTTAAAGTTCAAAAAGATCGGGTTGTGCCTTTTAGATCGGACGATCCTGGCGAAGTAGTCTGTAGTTTTTTCAAGCGATCGTCATGACCGTAGGGGCGGGTTTATCGACTAGATTGACTAAATTCGGAGTTGCTTTGTAAACCCGCCCTCACAAGTCACGTGTCATGTCACGCAAAGGCGCAGAGGCGCAAAGGGTTAGCGAGGGATCTGGGTAGTTGCAAATATATCTACGAAGGTTCTTTAGCTGCTAGGGGTGTGGGTAAGCCGTCGATACTGACAAGGTTTTTTTGCTTTTGATAGTCTTGTAATCCCTGTTCGCCTTTTTTGTGCGCCCACTTGACAAGGTTTTCTCGTTCGCCTTGGTGTTCGTATAGCGGTACGCCAAAGCCGCAGGATGTCTGCACGCGATCGATCTCGGCGACGATAATTTGGCGCGTTCCTGGTGTCGGTGGAAACAAGGAGTGTAGGTTATCCCACTCAGCACGATCTGGTAATACTGTATAGCCTGTGCCGTAAAGTCGCAGAATGGAAGGTGAACCTTGAAAGGCGCAAAACATGAGAGTGATGCGCCCGTTTTCTTGTAAATGGGCTGATGTTTCGTTTCCGCTACCCGTTAAGTCTAAATAAGCAACGCGATTGGGGGAGAGAATGCGAAAGCTGTCTAAACCTTTGGGTGAAACGTTAATATGCCCAGTTGAACTGATGGGTGCAGTCGCTACAAAAAAGATGTGTTGGGTAGCGATGAATGCTTGTAGTTCGTCCGTAATGCGATCGAAGACTTTAGCCATTTTTGAGAATCAAGCGCGTATTTTTCGATTCTATCAGTCGCGATCGCGTGCCGAGAGCGGGAGAAAATGGGAAACTAAAGTAAATAGACCCACACCACCAACAAAATCCCTTCCATACCCAGTTCAAGTTCAAGTTAATAATTTATGGCGATGCGCGTTCTTTCTGGAATTCAATCCACTGGCAATCTACACTTAGGTAACTACTTAGGGGCAATTCGCAACTGGGTAGAAGGACAAAGCCAGTATGAAAATTATCTCTTTGTGGCAGATCTACATGCCATTACCGTGCCACACAAACCAGAGGAACTAGCAGCTAATACTTACACGCTCGCAGCTCTATACTTAGCTTGTGGTTTAGATCTAAAATACTCCACTATTTTCATTCAATCTCACGTTCCCGCCCACAGCGAATTGACTTGGCTATTTAATTGCATAACGCCGTTGAACTGGTTAGAAGACATGATCCAGTTCAAGGAGAAGGCAGTAAAACAGGGAGAGAATGTTAGCGTTGGCTTATTAGACTACCCTGTACTAATGGCATCGGATATCTTACTCTATCAACCTGATAAAGTCCCCGTAGGAGAGGATCAAAAGCAGCATTTAGAAATTACTCGCGACATTGCAGCGCGATTTAACTATCAATTTGCCCGCGAAAACCCAGTGTTGAAGTTACCAGAACCTTTGATTCGGGCAGAAGGCGCAAGGGTGATGAGTCTGACAGACGGAACCAAAAAAATGTCGAAGTCAGACCCCTCAGAGTTGAGTCGAATTAATTTGCTGGATACACCAGACCAAATTCAACAAAAAATTAAGCGCTGTAAGACCGATCCGATTCGCGGCTTGGTATTCGATGACCCCGAAAGACCGGAATGTAATAATCTTTTGACTCTTTATATGCTACTATCTGGCAAAACCAAGCAGGAAGTTGCGGCAGAGTGTCAAGATATGGGCTGGGGACAATTTAAACCACTGCTAACCGAAACAGCGATCGCTGCCCTTAAACCGATTCAAGATAAGTACAACGAGGTAATGGCAGATAAGGGATATCTAGAGTCAGTATTGCGCGATGGCAAGCAAAAAGCAGCCGCGATCGCTAACGATACCCTGAGCAAAGTTAAAACAGCTTTGGGCTTCTCCGTACCGCTTTAGAGTGAGTCAGGTTTTCAGGGTGCAGTGCTATAACCTATACCTAATAACTAAAACTGAAATCTGATGCATAATACAACCCGTTTAAATTCATTTCGCAAAGCCGTTAAAGCCAGAGAGTTTTTAGTGACAGCTGAAGTTGCCCCTCCCAAGGGTGGCGATCCCAGCCACATGCTTCAAATGGCGCAGGCGCTTAAAGGACGGGTACACGCAGTCAATATCACAGATGGTAGCCGTGCCGTAGTACGGATGTCTTCTTTTGCCTCATCCGTTATTCTCTCACAGCAGGGGATCGAACCGATTTGTCAAGTTGCCTGTCGCGATCGCAACCGCATTGGTTTAGAAGCCGACTTGCTGGGCGCACATGCCCTGGGCATCCACAATATCTTGGCTTTAACTGGCGATCCTGTCAAAGCAGGCGATCGCACTGATGCTAAAAGTGTCTTCGATTTAGAGTCGGTAAGGCTGCTACAACTGATCGGCAAAATGAATCAAGGCTTAGACTGCGATGATAAACCTTTGACAGATGGGGCGACAGATTTGTTTGTCGGTGCGGCTGTCGATCCGCAGTGCAAAAGTTGGTCGGGATTGCAAAGTCGCTTTGAACGCAAACTAGCAGCAGGGGCGCAGTTTTTCCAAAGTCAGTTGATTACTGATTTCGATCGCCTAGAAAAGTTTATGACTCAGATTGCCTCTGGTTGTAACAAGCCAGTTTTAGCAGGTATCTTCTTATTAAAATCGGCTAAAAATGCTCAATTTATCAATCGCTGCGTTCCTGGCGTAAACATTCCCGAACATATTATCGATCGCCTTGCCCAAGCCAAAGAGCCTTTAGCAGAAGGGATAAAAATTGCTGCCGAACAAGTGCAAATTGCTCGTCAACTTTGCGACGGCGTACATATGATGGCAGTGAAACGAGAAGATTTGATCCCCCAAATTCTCGACTTAGCAGGAATTCCTCCTGTAGTTAGTTACAGTTTGCCATCTCAGGTAGTTAGTTCGCTCAGATGAAATAACGCTTACAAATCAGCCTGCCTCCGCAGGCTATTTTGTATGTATTTCAATCATCTAAAATAACCTACAAATTTTTGTCTTTTCAGTGCATTATCTAACGTATCCTACAAATTTTTGACTTTTGCCTTTTGACTTTTATCCTACTATTCGTTCATATTGCGGTAAGTCGCTACAGCAGAAGGAGAAATTCTGTTGAGATAACGGAAAATCCAGTATTTAAAAATCGTGTCGAGAATTACGGGAAATGTCGCGATAAATAAGAAGATAAAATCATGATTTTCTGGTAATCCTAAGTGTCTGGACACGCTAGATAAAATCACTTCCCAACCATGAGGAGAGTGGAATCCAACAAATACATCTGTAAATAAAATAATAATAAATGCTTTTGCACTATCGCTTAAACCGTAAACAATTTGATCGAAAAACTCTTTCAAAACAGCGAGTTCTCGCTTACTCATGAGTAGCAGCCAGATAAAAGCACCAACAGAAAGTAAGTCAGCAAAAACATTTTTAATTGCATTGGAACTTTCAGCACGGAATTCCTCAGCAATTTCTGCTACCCTCTCTTGCAGCCTCTTTTCAATCTCAACTGCAGAGAGTTCTTCACCTCCATTTAGAAAACTTTGAAATTTCAATCTTTCCTCAGACTTCCGCATCTCTTCTAATGCTTTTTCTTCCATTTCATAGTTGAGGAACATCGTAGCCTGTTCGGGATTGCGGAAGCGATCGACAAGCGGTCCAATAACTAGATTTTTTGAAATTTGAAAAGTTAGAAAAGGAACTATAACTAGTAACAATACTAATCTAACTGAAATGAGAGTTCTTCTTTGCGAAGTACGAAAATTTTTGACAACTTCTTCTTCAGCGCTCGGATCTAATTCTACTTTCAGTCGGTTCAGGGTACTTAAGATCGAGCGAGGTAATACACCTGTCTCTTCGGTTTTACTACTAGGTTTATTATTTTTCTCTGAATTTTCAATAGAATTGGAGCGAAGTCTTTCTTGAGTACTTTGAAGATCTCGGTTATTGAAAACTGCATCCGGTCGCATAACTTGAGGCTTAATCGCGGGAAGATTTTCTTTTTTTCTTCCTGATATCTCGATGCGATCTCATCAATAAATCTAAGTTTTTCTAAAATTAATGATGGATTATTTTTCTGTTGTATAGCAAAAGAATCCCTGTTAAAATTTATCCCATCTTGCCTAGATAATTTAGTAATAGTTTGATTGGGATCTCCAAAAATAGTACGACTGGCATTAAACTCAACGAGTCTCATGCGAATCGTTTTCAGATGTTTTTTCAGATCTGACTCAAACATCGCCATCGTATTGCGTCCGAAACTGGCATATTCTGGTGAGATTTTCCGACCACCAAAATGCTCATCTTCGATCGTCTTAATTAGAAGTGCAGCTTTGTAAGCTTCATCGAGCGATCGCTCTGGCGTGTCAAAATACCACTGTTGGGCAGAGCGTAAGAAAACATAAATTTTTTGCGTCCAACTATAATTTCTCATCGCCAGCCTTGAGTCAAGTTTATAGTGGTTAGTGGCTAGTGGCTAGTGGTTGAATTCCGATCTCTAGTCACCAGCAATCGCTCGCTAGTCACTGATGACTGATAACTGGTCACTGGTCACTGATTAACATACCGGGTATATTAACAAATCTCCGAGGATAGAGTTAGTGCGAATTATTTCGGTTTGGATGGTTGGTTCTACTCGCAGCGGCAAAACGACTCGTTTAGTCGAACAGTTTTGTACGTGGTTGCAAGCAGGCGATCGCCAACAGTCCCCTGAGAGACGACAGCGCTTATATCCTCATCAAGGAGAACCAGCAGTTTTAGTCTTAGCAGCAAATGACGATAATCGGCGGGAATTACGAGATCGATTAGCGGCAGCAACAGATGGTAAATATCCGATTCGCGCTAAAACCTTATTAGGTTTTTTTCAAGATGAAGTCACTTTATTTTGGCCCCTGCTGCTCCAGATTTTGGGGCTAAAAGCTCAGTTTCCCGTGCGTTTGCGCCCAGAAACCGAACAGGAATTAGCCACGCGCCTGTGGCGACAGCAGCTAGATGAAATTCCCCGTCCAGCAGGGGTAAGCGAGTCTCGTTGGGTGCGTCGCCTACTGGATATCTTGCAGTTAGCAGCAAATAGCGGCACTGCGATTGAAGATGTGGGGTCTATTCTCGCAGCACTGGAAGAGGGACAAGAGGAAAAGAGAGCTGAGGGAGAAAAACCACGCGCCACTAGCCACCAGCCACTAGCCACTCTCCCGACTCCCGACTCCCTAATCTTACAGTGGCGCAATTGGTGTTGGGAGAGGGGGTTTTTGACTTATGGAATCACGACAGAACTCTACAGCAAGTATCTTTTAGGCGATCCCTACTATCAGCAGCATTTACTACGACGCTATCGCTACATTCTGGCGGATGATGTCGATGATTATCCAGCTATAGCCCGCGATTTGTTTGAGTTTCTCCTCGACCGAGGGGCGGTTGGTGCGTTTACTTATAATCCCGATGGAGCCGTGCGTTTGGGACTAGGAGCCGATCCCGAATACTTGCAAGGCTTAGCAAAGCGCTGTCAGATAGAATTTATCCAACCTTCCTCGATCGCGCTGGCTGACGATTTGGCAACGCCAGTAGTAGAGTTAGTCACGGAACCACTGGCACTGTTTTCGCTACCAGAATCAGTGCAAGCAATCCAAACCATATCGCGGGGCGATTTACTGCGACAAACTGCCGATTTCATCATTCAAGCGATTAAATCGGGACAGATTCAGCCGCAGGAAATTGCTTTAATTGCGCCTGGTTTAGATGCGATCGCCCGTTATACCCTAGTAGAAATTCTGACTAAACACGGGATCTTTGTCGAATCCCTAAACGACCAACGCCCATTGACAAGTTCTCCGATTATCCGAGCCTTACTCACCCTCCTCACCCTCGTCTACCCAGGTTTAGGACGTTTAGTCGATCGAGATATGGTAGCGGAAATGTTAGTAGTATTAAGTACGAGACGAGAGGCAGGAAAGCAGGGAATAGGGAGCAGGGGGAAGAGAGCTGAAGGAGCCCAGGGAGCTGAGGGAGCAAGACAAGTCACTCCTTACTCCTCACAAGTCACAATTGATTCCGAATTCCGAATTCCGAATTCCGAATTCCAAATCGATCCTGTCCGTGCTGGCTTGATTGCCGACTACTGCTTCCAACCGCACCCAGAACATCCAAATTTACTCCCAGCAACTACTTACGATCGCTGGGATCGCTTGGGATATGCGGCAAGTTTAGCTTATGCTCAGATCGTGCAGTGGATTGAAGATCAGCGATCGCAGCAAGAACAACGGCTTCTCCCCAGTCCCATTGTTCTACTCGACCGCGCTATTCAGAAATTTCTCTGGCAAGGCAGTAACCTTCCCTACGACCAGTTAGCAGCATTACGAGAATTACTAGAGACTGCTCAACACTATTGGGAAATCGATGCGCGGCTGCGGCAGTCTGAAGGGATCGATACTCCTGCTCACATTACGATCGCTCAATTCATTCAACTGCTACGACGAGGTACAATTACAGCAAATTCTTATCCCGTGCGTCCGATTGGTACTGCTAGTCGTGCTGTCACCTTAGCAACAATCTTCCAATATCGTTCCAGTCGGCGGTTTCATCGCTGGCAATTTTGGTTAGATGCAGGCTCTCCCTTGTGGTCGCGTGGTGGTGCGGCAACTTTATACGGTGCGCCGTTATTTTTACAACATCGCTTCGGTCGCCCTTGGACGGCGGAGGACGATTTAAGCGCCGATACGGAAAGACTGCGACGAATTTTACGCGATTTGTTAGGGCGTGTAGGAGAAAGAGTTTATCTATGTCACAGTGATTTAGCCGCCAACGGGCAGGAACAGAACGGTACTTTGTTATCTTTAGTCAACTCGGCAATTCCAGTTATAAACAATGGTTGATGGTTGATGGTTGTTGGTTGACCGCTCCCTTGTCCCCCTTGTCCCCCTTCGCCCCCTAATCCCCACTCCCTTCGGTCGCGGGGAAGAGCGAGTTCCCCCTTGTCCCCTTCTCCCCCTTGTCCCCTGCTCCCTGATAAATGTTCACCGCAAACGATAGCATACGCCTCCTTCCTGCTGTATTCGTTCAAACGATTCATCTAGATAAATTGTGGTTTCACTACCACCGAGAAATAAGTAGCCGTCCGGTCTTAATTGCTGTCTAACTTTTTTGAGAGTGGATTTCTTTGTATCAGTATCAAAGTAAATCAACACATTTCGCAGGAAGATAACATCCATTGCTGGCATTGATAACCACGGATGAATAAGATTGATTTGACGAAACTCAACCATCTGGCGGATTTGGTCTTTAATCTCCCAGTTCTGCTGCTGTTGCTGAAACTGAAAGTATTTCTCTCGTAGATCGGCGGGCAATCCGCGCTGAATTTCCCACTGCTTGTAGCGACCTTGACGGGCGCGGGCAAGGATCTGGCTAGAAAAGTCGCTGGCAATTATCTGCAAATCCCAAGTTGTTAGTAGAGGAAAATGTTCGCGGATCAGTATCGCAAGGCTATAAGGTTCCTGACCGCTGGAGCAAGCTCCACACCAAATCTTAAGCGATCGCTCTTTTGCCCGTCGCGAGATTAATTCTGGTAGCGTGAAATTTTTGAGTACTTCAAATGGATGACGATCGCGGAAAAATGATGTTTCAGTGATGCTCAGTGCCTCGATCGCTCGGACATGCAAATTGCCAAATGGCTGCGATCGTAAATGTTCTACAAAACTATTTAAGGAATCAAATCCCGCTGTTTCTGCTATTGGTTTTAAGTGTAGCTCTGCTAAATAGTCTTTACTGGCATCCAGCACAATCGCCGAATGTTGATAAACTAGTTGACAAAGATACTGAAAACTAATTTTACTAATGTCTGTTGTCTGTTTGTTACAGACTTTGAACATTGCGATCTAAAAATATTAACTATATTTTAGGTATTATTACACACTTGGCGGATCGTTTCATCTGCCATTTGGTCGATCGGCAGCACTCGGTTAGCAAGTCCGGCATTAGCTACAAACCCCGGCATTCCCCAAACTACGCTACTCGCTTCATCTTGAACTAAAACTCGCCCCCCAGCCTCGCGTAGCTGCTGGCAACCCCGCAATCCGTCTTGACCCATACCTGTTAAGACAATTGCGATCGCGCTTGCACCAAAGACTTCTGCGACTGAGCTAAATAAGACATCGACGGAGGGACGGCAGGAGTTTTCTGGTGGCGCTTGGTGGGTGACTAGGCGCACAACCTTGCCATCCCGTTGCACGGCGAGATGAAAATCTCCTGGGGCAATCCAAACCTGTCCAGGCTCCAGCACTCTCCCTGAAACAGCTTCAGCTACTTTTAAGCGGGACTTGGCAGCAAGCCGTTCTGCTAACAGTTGAGTAAACATTGGTGGCATATGCTGCACGATCGCAATTGGTACGGGAAAATCTGCTGGCAGTTGCGATAGCAACACGGCTAGAGCGTTTGGTCCTCCGGTAGAAACGCCGATGGCGACGATTTTGGGAGTCGGGGAGAAGACAGCTGGGGGATCTGAGGGAGAAAAATTACTGCTGGCTCCTGACTCCTGACTCCTGACTCCTGACTCCTGTGTTTTGACTTTTGACTTTTGACTTTTGACTTGCTTTGTCCCGAACAGTTTTATTTTCGGCACTAAGTCGTCAAAAACATGTTGGCGGATAGCTTCGATATTGCCTAAGTGACTCGGCTTGGTAGCATAATCCGATGCACCTAGAGATAGAGCATCCAAAGTTGCGATCGCCCCTGCGCGGGTGAAAGTGCTAAACATGATGACAGCTATATGGGGATAGGTCTGCCGGATCGCTGCTAAAGTTGCTAAGCCATCCATGTCTGGCATTTCCACATCCAAAATCACCACATTAGGATTGAGTTGAGCAATTTTTGCTAGTGCAATGCGACCATTCGCCGCTACTCCCACCACTTCCAATTCTGGATCTTCAGCTAGCAGCTTACTCAGGCGGCTGCGCACAACCACTGCATCGTCAACTACGAGAACTCGGATTTTTGGCATTAGTCATTTGACAATTTAGTCAATGAAATGATTAGTAAATGAACTGATTTACGACTTTTTGCAGTTGGGCAGCCATACGAGCTAGTTCGGCAGCTGCTTGGTATGTATTACTAGCACCTGCGGTTGTAGCTTGAGCGTTACGGGCAACGATGCCAATATTTTTGGCAATATCAGTAGTCCCTTTAGCGGCTTCGGCAACGTTGCGGGAGATTTCATTTGTCGTTGCAGTTTGCTCCTCTACAGCACTGGCAATCGTATTTTGGATATCGTTAATCTGATTGATAATGTCGGTAATTTGGACGATCGCCTCGATCGCACTCTTGGTATCAGTTTGAATTGCTTCAATTCGTTGACTGATATCTTCTGTAGCGCTGGCGGTTTGTTTGGCTAATGCCTTCACCTCGCTTGCCACGACAGCAAAACCTTTACCTGCCTCTCCTGCCCTTGCTGCTTCAATTGTGGCATTCAGCGCTAATAAATTTGTCTGCTGGGCAATAGATGTAATCACCTTGATGACTTTGCCAATTTCACCGCTACTTTGCCCTAATTTGGTAATTGTATCGTTGGTGCGATCGGCAGTTTTAACGGCTGTATTAGCTACCTGCGCTCCTACGGCTGCGTTTTTAGCAATCTCGCGAATGCTGGCGTTCATTTCTTCTACTGCTGTAGCGACGCTGGTAGCATTGGTACTCACTTGTTCGGCGGATGCGGAAGCAGATGTTGCTTGTTCGGCAGTTTGAGTCGCGTTTTCTGCCATTTCGGTGCTTACTGCTGTCGTTTCTTCCGCAGCAGAAGCGACTGTAGTTGATATATCGGCAATCTGTTTCATGGAAGCTTTGAGATTGGCGATCATCTGATTGACGCTCTCCGTCAAGTTCTGAAACTCCCCTACATTTTGCGCTTCAATTTGTTGAGAGAGATTACCCTGAGATATAGCTGATGTCACATCAGCAATGCTTCTAATCTGCTCTGCGAGATTGGCAGACATTGCATTTGTATTGTCGATCAACTCTTTCCAAGTCCCAGCAGCACCCTCAACGGTAGCACGAGCATCTAGTTTGCCTTCGGTTCCCAGTTCTCGCGCTACCCGCGTCACTTCGCCCGCAAAAAGATTGATTTGAGCTACCATTTGATTAAACTCTTGGGCAACCTCACCTAACCCATTTCCTTCAGACAAACGCACGGTTAGATCGCCATTTTTGACCGCTTGTATAGCTTTTAATAGCGGTTTTAGTTGGGCTTGATTATTATTTCTTTGTCTCGTACTCGTTCTAGCTTTACTAACTGTTTGAGTTGCTTTTCTATTTGGCAATCTTTCGGAATTTTCTGAAGATTCCAAGCTTTCTGTAGCCGATTGATTAGATTTATTGACATCAGCCATTAGTAGAACTTCCCCCTTGCTAATTTAAATTTTGAGTATGCGATGCATTCTCTGCACCTACCATACAAGAATCCGCTCTGCGTCTTTGCGCGGACACTTTAACTCAACGGGGGATACCCCCGCACGTAAGTGTCCTTGGCTTTGCGCGACCAAAATCGTTAATCTAAACTTTTAAAACTTTCTCAATATCTAAAATCATCAAAAAACCTTGTGATAATGAATATGCACCTCGTAATAATTTTCGCATTTGACCCGCTAGCGTAGCGGGTGAAGATTCAAACCGATCTGATGTAAACTCCAACATATCGCCTATGTCTTCTACTAGCAAGCCAGCAATCTCATCCTTAGTCTGAACTATAATGTTATGAGCCAAAAATTCTTCATCTAACTCTGGATCGGAGGTAGAAGATAGCAAGCTCTGACCCATTCCTAGCCTACATTGCAAATCGATTATCGTCACAATTTTTCCGCGCAGATTAATTAAACCACAAATATCAACAGGCGCAAGGGGTACGGGATTTATCTCAGGAACCCGAATGACTTCTTCTACCTGTTTGATGTCAATCCCAAAATGAATTTTGTTAATAAAAAAAGTACAATATTGCTGAACTTCAGTCATGTTTATATAACTCTATTTAAGTTAGAAAATGTTTGCAAGGATGTCATTTGTCATTTGATTGTCGATCGCTGATAACCGACCGCTGTTAACTGTTAACTGATTGAAGTAAATATGGATAGGCAATTTGAACTATTGTATGCAGGTCGAGAATTTCGGTAACTTGACCCTGAATAGCTGCCAAATACAGGATACCGGATCGAGTCGCATGACCCGCGATCGCCAATGGTTCCTCAACAATATCGAGAATGCGTTCTACTACCAAGCCAAGGCTGCGCTCTCGATCTAGCTCCACAACAATGACTTGCAGTTTATCATCTTTCCTATTTATAACCTCCCTTGCCCAGGACAGTTGAGGAGATATTGCCCCCCTTGTCAAGGGGGGTTGGGGGGATCTGCTTTTAGAAACATCAGAATTACCAAATATTTGATGCAAGTAAATCAAGGGCAAAATTGTATTTCGGTATTGCACCACTGGTCGATCTGCCACAATTTCCACCGCGATCGGATCGAATTCTTCTAAACGGAAAACCTGAGACATCAGCAGACCCATTCGTGCGCCCGATCCGCCATGAAAAAGCAAGATCGATTGGCGATCGCCCGTGCGTTCTTCTACTGCTGTAGCTGTAGCGATCGCCAGTTGCTGCTGTAATTGCGAAGTAACTCCAGCACAATTTGCTAAACCAACGGCATCGATAATTAATGCTATTTTGCCATCGCCAAGAATTGTTGCTCCGGCAAAAGCTGAGACATCTCGCAGTTGTTTGCCCAAAGGTTTGACGACAATATCTTGGATATCTTGAATTTCATCGACAACTAAACCAAAGCAGTAATTGTCCGCATTGATGACAACTATATTAATAATCTCTGCATCGGCTCTTACTGCCTGTAGTTGTAATGTTTGATTGAGATAGACCAAAGGCAATAATTTGCCACGCAACCTATATACAGGAATATCGTAGAATGTTTCAATCTCAAGTAAAGATGTCTCAACTTCCAGTTGTACTAATTCTTGAATGCTTACTTGAGGAATGGCAAAACGATGGTTCCCACTATCAGCAATCAAGGCAGGAATAATTGCCAGCGTTAAAGGAATTTTCAGCTTAAATTTTGTTCCTTGTCCTACCTGGCTATCAACCTCAACCTTGCCATCGATCGCATCCAAATTAGTTTTCACCACATCCATCCCTACACCCCTTCCAGATAGATTGGTGACTTGCGCTGCTGTCGAAAAACCAGATACAAAAATTAAATTCAGTGCTTCCGCTTCGCCGATCTTTTCTGCTTCCACTGCACTGAGAATTCCAAGTTTTTGCGCTTGCTGTTTGAGCTGTTGCGGATCGATCCCGTTACCATCATCGCTAATTTCAATCTTAACAGTGCCACCTTCATGCCAAGCATGGAGAGCAAGCTTACCCTGAATCGGCTTCCCGCGACTGCTGCGAATTTCAGGCGTTTCAATTCCGTGAGCGATACAATTGCGAACAATATGAGTTAAAGGGTCTTTAATTGCTTCTAGCACGCTGCGATCTAGTTCCGTATCCGCACCATTCATTTCTACTTGCACCTGCTTTCCAGAGGCGATCGCCAAATCGCGGATCGCACGAGGAAATTTCTGCCAAATCGTGGCGATCGGTTGCATCCGAGTTTTCAGTACCTCTTCCTGTAACTGAGTCGTCACTTGATTCAATCGTTGGCAAGTCTCAGTCAAGTCTGAATCTGGCACAGTCTCGGCAAATCGTACCATTTGGTTGCGAGCCAAAACCAACTCACCCACTAAATTCATCACGCGATCGAGCAGTTCCACATTCACCCGAATTGTAGAATCTGATGGGTTGGTATTTGGTAGTTGGTAGTTGGTAGTTGGTTGTTGGTTGTTGACGGCTGACGGTTGACAGTAGAGAGTGACTGGTGACTGGTGGCTAGTGGCTAGAATTGGTTCCCCCTCTCCCTTGTCTCCCTTGTCTCCCCCCTCTCCCTTGTCTCCCCCCTCTCCCTTGTCTCCCCCCTCTCCCTTGTCTCCCTTGTCTCCCCCCTCTCCCTTGTCTCCCTTGTCTCCCCCCTCTCCCTTGTCTCCCTTGTCTCCCCCCTCTCCCTTGTCTCCCCCCTCTCCCTTGTCTCCCCCCTCTCCCTTGTCTCCCCCCTCTCCCACACTCCCTACTCCCTCCAACGCTGCAATGAGTGCGGCATAATCGCCATCTCCCTCATTGCCAGTCGCTTCAATTTGGGCTAAGATTTGGCGAATTGCATCGACAGTTTGAAGTAAAATACTGACAATCTGGGGATTGAGAGTGAAATGCTGTTCCCGCAATTTTCCTAGTAAATTTTCTCCTGCATGGGCGACTGATTCTAGTTTGGGCAACGGTAAAAAACCGCAGTTACCTTTAATTGTATGGAGGGCGCGATAAATACGAGTTAAATGTTCGGAATTTGCAGAATTATCTTCTAGATTGAGAATAACTTGCTCGATCTGATTCAGATTTTCGTAACTTTCAACTAAAAATGCTTTGATATCGTCATCGATTTCGAGTGACTCCATGACTGATAGGAATTAAATACATCGTATATTTGATAGCCTATACTACACTGACTCTAGGTAGATGTAAATTTGTCTTTTGCTATTTGTCGTCGGTGAGTGATGCGTGAAATACTTTCTGTCGATCTTTTCGATAATATGATAGGTAATAGCTTAGAAGATCGGCAATGATATCTGTTTTGATAGTTGATGATGCTGCATTCAGCCGCCGGATGATTCGCAAATTTTTGCAAGCTGATGGCTATGAGATTTGGGAGGCGACTAACGGTAAAGAAGCATTAAGTATTGTTCGCGATCGCGCTCCAGATTGTTTAGTAACAGACATTCTCATGCCTGACATGAATGGGTTTGAATTGCTCCACACTTTAAAAGAACAGGGATTGGCTATTCCCACAATTATTATCTCGGCAGATATTCAAGAAAGTTCTCGTCAGCGAGGATATAACTTAGGAGCAACTGCTTTTATCAATAAGCCACCAAAAGAAGATGAGCTACGCCAGACCGTCCGACAAGTTTTTAGCTTCTAGAGGATCTCTCGTGAAGCAGTTGACAGAAGACCAAATTGATGCAATAAAAGAATTGATTAATATTGGCGTGGGTCGAGCTGCCAGTCTCTTAAATGAAATGGTTGGTTTTCCCATCTGCCTGGAGATCCCCTTCATTCAGGTATTGACTGTTGAAGATTTGCAGCAAGAATTAATTGCTAGATTTAATAGTAACTATTTAGCTACTGTAAGGTTGGGATTTACTGGCTCTATTAATGGCAGCGCAGAGCTAGTATTTCCTACCGAGAGTGCATCAACACTCGTATCTATTCTCACAGGAGAAGATCTAGGCTCTCCCGATCTTGATGCAGTAAAAATTGGCACTTTAACTGAAGTGGGCAACATTGTCATTAACGGGGTAATCGGTTCGTTGGGCAATCTGTTGAAGCAGCGGATGAATTACTTAATTCCTACATACACGGAAGATACTGTAGAAAATTTATTTGCTGCTGTTGAACCAGATGACTCCACAATTGTATTGGCGCAAGCAAGTTTTACAATTGAACAGCTTCAAGTGATTGGCGATCTTATTTTTATATTTGAATTGCAAACGTTCGACCAACTCATTGCAGCGATCGAAGAAGTGTCATAGTTATTAGAGATACAAGTTTAGCGCTGAATTTTTTTGCGATCGCCATTTATTTTTGAGTATGCAGCAACTGCAACAAGCCCAGCAGAATTTTAGTATTCTAGACCAAGTACCTTTAGGGGCTTGTATTTTGCGTTCGGATCTAACGATCTTGTTCTGGAATAGCTGCTTAGAAGAATGGACTAAGCTATCTAGAGCTGAAATGTTAGGGACTTGTATCGGCGATCGCTACCCCCACTTTCATCAAACTCAGTATGCCAACCGCTTGCAGCAAATATTTCAAGGGGGACCCCCCACAATCTTTTCTTCTCAGTTACACAAACACGTCATTCCCGCCTCTCTACCCCAAGGGCAAATGCGCATTCAGCATACAACTGTCACCTCGTTACCTGCTTTAGAGGGGGATGAGTTTTACGCCCTATTATCAATTCAAGATGTGACAGATCTCACATTTAGAGTCCAAGAATATCGCCAGATGCGCGATCGAGCATTGGTAGCTCAGGAAACAGCAGAGAAAGCAAACCGCGTTAAAGACGAGTTTTTGGCGATCGTCTCCCACGAGCTTCGGTCTCCTCTCAACCCAATTTTAGGTTGGTCGCGACTGCTGCGAACAAATCAGTTAAATCCTGCAACAATCGATCGCGCTCTCGATACCATCGAACGCAATGCCAAGCTACAAGCACAATTAATCGAAGATCTATTAGATGTCTCCCGCATTCTGAGGGGCAAGCTGAAACTTAATTGGGAAATAGTCGATCTGGCAAATACAATTACATCTGCCTTAGATACCGTAGTTCTGGCAGCAGAAGCAAAATCAATTCAGATTGGACTCAGTTTGAACCCTAATGTAGGAATGGTGCGGGGTGATAGCAGCCGTCTTCAGCAAGTTGTATGGAATTTACTTTCTAACGCAGTTAAATTTACCCCATCTGGCGGACAGATAGAGATCTCGCTCGCACGAGTGGGGAGCAGGGACGAGCTGGGAGCAGGGAGCAGGGACGAGCTGGGAGCAGGGGGAAGAGAGCAGAGGAGCAGGGGAGCGGAGGAGCAGGGGAGAATCACAACCAATTACCCATTACCCATTACCCATTACCAACTACCAACTACCAACTACGCCCAAATCCAAGTGAGCGATACAGGTAAAGGCATTAGTGCAGATTTTCTCCCCTACATATTTGAATATTTTCGACAGGCAGACAGTAGCATGACTCGCGCCTACGGCGGTTTAGGACTTGGTTTGGCGATCGCTCGTCAATTAGTCGAGCTACATGGCGGTACAATTTGGGCAGAGAGCCACGGTGAGGGTATGGGGGCAACATTAACGGTACAGTTGCCGATTTATGAAGGGAGCAGGGAGTAGGGAGCGCACGAGCAGGGGAGCAGAGGAAGCAGGGGAGCAGAGCGGAGGAGCAATTCTAGCCACTAGCCACTAGCCACTAGTCACTAGTCACTAGTCACTAGTCACTGATAACTCTCAACCGTTTGCTGCTTGCTGTTGAGCTATGTACGGGTTTTGCTCCATTTCTGCATTCTGAGGCTGCCAGTATCCTTTGATACCATAGTTAAATAAACCCATGTATTCGTAGAAAATCATCATTGCCCTTCTTGTGGGTGGCAAGTTTGCAGGCAAAGGAGTAGGACGGGGAAAAACGGTGAACCCCAGACTGCGAAACGTTAGTAGCGATCGCATCATATGTGGCGAGTCCGTGATCAAAACGATTCGCTTCACTCCCATCGGTTGCAACATCGCCGCTGTAAATAGTGCGTTCTCTTCTGTTGTCTGAGAACAACTTTCGGCTTTCAATACTGACTTGGGGACTCCTTCCGTTTTGAGCATCTTCACAATATCTGCTCCATCCCCTGCACCACTGGCAAAAATTAGGGGAGCGCGTTTGCTTTTCCACAGGTCAGCAGCAACCTCTACTCTAGACTTTCTCATGTACGCACCGCGACCTAAAATCACGATCGCATCTGCTTTCCTACCCGGATCTTCAGGTAAAAAGGCAATTAATCCCTTACTGGCGATCGCGACTGTAGCCGGAAAACTAACAAGAAAGTAAGCTACTAGCGATAAACTTCCCATCACCAACATGTAACGCTTCCAACGCCATTTGGGAAAAAATTTGACTAGCAGAATGAAAGCTGTTAGCGGTATGACAACCAGTACGGGAGTCATCAGCCAGTGGGAAAGCGTTGACTTCAAGACAAGCCACTGGCTCAGAGGACGAGCGCATAAAGCAGGGTCTAGCATTGAAGTTACCCTCAGCAGTACAAATACTTACTATATCATTAAGCTATGTAAACATACTAGATAGATTTATAACTTTTCGCTACGAGTTATAAACCTTAGATCTACTGTTATTTATCTGTAAATTTCAGTGTTGCAATATACATAAATTACTAAATTAAGAATACAGAAGATGGGAGACAAAGCATTCCCAAATTTAAGACCTCCTAGCCTCTTTTTATGTTCCTGCATTTTCGAGAATACACGTATCGATTTATATTTATGTAGTTATATAAGCATTCTTAGGAATACAATATAATTGCAACCTGCAATCTACCATCGAGCTTTTAGCAGTCAACCGAAACTACTTGCGATCGCTGCCAAATTTCTTCTATTGCCGATCTCGCCCAGTACTTTCTATAGCTTCCGAGCGGATTTAACTTATCTTTAATGAGTAGAAATCAGAAATAAGTCTAGAGATGAATTTGATTTCACTCCAGATTGAGAGATTGTGGAATTGGCAGTTCAAGTGATGAATCTGCCAAAAGTGACTAAAATTTTACCTAATATCTCGCAACTCAAAAGTGTGACATTACTCTCGGAGAAACTTTGGTCTAGCTAGCTGAGTTGAATTTAATTGTTTTTCTAAAGCTTGCCAATCTTCTCGTACAATTAATTGCGCGATCTCATCTAATCGATCGCGATATTGTTGTAGCGATCGCAACAACTCTGGGCGATTGTACCGCGCCATCATCACTCCTAATTCAGGGCTACCACCTCCAACGCGACTTGTATCGCGAAATCCAGAACTAGCAAGTTGTTGTGCTAATTCCAGCACTGCTGGGTTAGGTTCGCTGGCACAAGCAGCAATTAAACTGGCGCTAACCATGACTGGTAAATGAGAAATCCAACTGACGGCGCGGTCGTGATCGGCTGGGTGACAATGATATATAGTAGCTTGGAGCGATCGCGCTAATTGCTCGACAACCTTCACGGCTGTTGGTGGTGTAGTATCAATCGCGGCGATCGCATAAGGTTTGCCGATAAATAATCCTGTTTGGGCAACTTCAATACCACTTTCGGCTTTACCAGCCATTGGGTGTCCGCCGACAAAGTTGTGCCACAAAGGGGCGATCGCGTCTACAATTGGGGCTTTTACCGAACCGACATCGGTTAAAACTGTTGCTGGATCTATGTGGGGAATCAGTTGTTCTACGGTAGGGCGAATCGCTGCCAAAGGAGTGCAGATAAAAATAACTTCTGCGGTTTTGAGACTGGCAAGATCGGCGCTAGCCCGATCGACAGCACCACAAGCGATCGCCTGGGCGCAAGTAGATTCGCGCCGACTGACACCGAAAACTTTGTGTCCTTGCGATCGCCAGTCTAAGCCCAACGAGCCTCCAATCAACCCCAGTCCGATAATACCGATATTCATGACTTGACAATTTTGCTTCCGATCTTACCGTCAATTCCCTTAAATCTAGCGATCGAGGGGGAGAAAGATTTGTGAGAGCGCGATAAATTGAGTAAGAAGATATGGAGGGAAGATTATGAATTCATGGCGCGATCGGATTAATCGAATATCAGGGCGGACTCGGTTTGTTGGCTGTCGGATATTTCTCCATCTTGCAGGGCAAGAAGTAGCACCGCTATTAGGAATTCTCAACCGTCAGGCAAGGGAAGCCATAGACGCTGACGGCGATATTGAAGTCGTAGGTGAAGGTTTGGCAGAAATTTGTCAAAGCTTACTGCAATATGACGAGTATTGGCTCTCTGGGGCAAATGAAGGCGATGTATTCTGGGATGAAGGTGCAGCCAGCGACTATTTCAACGAATTATTTACCGATTCTGCCCAACGCTACTTAAGCGAACCAGATTTAAGTTCCCCCGCTACTACAAATGAAGCTTTTTCCTTGCCCGTTACCCGTAACTTAGTCGTCATGCTGAGTGTAGTTTATGACGGAGAAGTGCCGGAATTAGAAACTAATCTGGCAGATATAAATGCGATGAAGGCTGGATTGAAAGCCCTGATTAATCTACACTATCAAAAAAGATTGTGGGCAATTCAAGTCCAGTTTTCTCCCGCTCAATTTGGCGAAGAACTGACGAACGATCAACTATTACTACATTTTCCCGAATTGGTTCCTTTATAAAAGGAATAGAGCGTAAAAGCAATAGAGACGTAAAATTTTGCGTCTCTACTTTACAACGAATCGATTTTGCCTTCTTCGCGAGCAGAAATAGCTTCTAGACGATTTTTTCCCATAATTCTAAGCGTAATCTGCTTCATCAGCCAGTACAAACCCGTAATAACTGCGAAGGTAACAATCATAATAACAACCGGACGTTTGCCGAATAAATCTTCAACTACAGCAGTAAGGAGAATATCGGGTTGGGTGATAAAATCCCAACTATTAAACCGCAAAAATCTACCTAAATAGACTCCTATTGCACACAAAGCGTGAGCGATCAGCTCTGTGCCCAAAATCCACGTACTTTTACCAATTCTTTGTAAATAAGACCCCAGGTTAATTAAAGATAGTACGTATGCCTCAAATCCAGCTCCCATAAATAATACATATACTGGGATGAGAACCAAAGTAATTAGCCAAACTGAGTGAATATCTCTAATATCTCGATATAAATGAATGATATCAGTTAAAACATACGGTGCGTTCGGTAAAAAAGCAAAAAATACTAAAAATAAAATTGACCAGTTAAAAGTTTGCCAATGCTCTCTAGCGGATGAGATAAATAAGAGATATAAAGGAATACAAACTAAGGGTACGACCCATATTAGCTCGGATGTAACGATACTCATATTGAAACGTAATATATTAGTTAAAACATGACGCGCACTCGGTAAGAAAGCCAACAAATCCAAAAATAATAGCCAAAATAGCCAACGCCGCTTTTGACTTCCTCTAAGAAATAGCCACGCACTCAAAGTTAAAGGAACAAAAGCTAGAAACAAATTCCAGCTCATCCAACGATTATTTTTAGTTAGTACGTGCCATACGTCTGTCATCACGGCTGATAGATCCGGTGGCATAGGCATATCCTCAGTTAAGTTGGTGTTTGAGTAGGAACTTTAACCAACCAGTATAGCTATTCCCAATTGATGCTTAGTGTTCTGAACGCGATCGCGCGGATAGTTAAATAAAGGATATGCAAACAAAAAGGATGCACTTAAGATGCATCCCGCGAATGTCAGTATTTTATCGGTTGTTTGTAATTTCTCAAGTCAGTGGCATCAAACCTTGTGACAAAAACTTAGTTGCAGCTTCAGTTGAAGTATCTCATTTCTGCTTCTAGCTGGCGGATGAGATTCTCATCTCCGTTAGCTCTGGCAACATCTAAACGATGTTGTAGACTTTTTTGAATATTCTGACGGTGAGCTTCGGCGGCTTGTTTTACAGCTTGTTGTTTATTTCTGCTCATAGAGAACATTATTTTTACTTATCTTGTTTATGTTGATTTATCCTAACATAGAGAAATTTTAGTAACAATAGCTACAGAAATAAATTTAAACATTTTTAAGACATATTCCAGCAAATGCCTGTAATACAGATGAATTCAAACCGGATTTTGACTTTAACCAGTGATTTTGGCTTCAGTGACGTGTATGTAGGAGTCATGAAAGGTGCGATCGCCCAAGTGAACCCTAAGCTGACAGTTATCGATATTACTCACGAGATCCCGCCCCAGAATCTCGCTGCGGCTAGATTTTGCTTGTTGGATGCCTATGGCTATTTTCCTGATGGAACCGTGCATGTGGCTGTAGTCGATCCTGGGGTAGGTAGCAATAGACGCGCGATCGCCATAGAATTCGAGCATGGATTCTTAGTGGGACCAGATAATGGAATTTTTAGCGGCGTATTGAGTCAAAGCCCTGCGATCGCCGTTGTAGAACTGACTCATTCTCAATACTGGCGCACTCCCCAACTCTCAAAGACTTTTCACGGACGAGATATTTTTGCCCCAGTAGGGGCGCATCTTGCGAGTGGAGTTCCCTTAAGAGAATTGGGGAGAACGATCGATCTTGCTACGCTACTACAGTTAGACTTACCCCAGTTAATCTATACTCCTACAGAAATAATTGGTTGCATCCAATATATCGATCGCTTTGGCAATTTAGTCACTAATATTCCTGGTAGCGACGTGGAAAATCGAAGTTGGACAGTACGATTAGGCGAACGAATCGTCCCAGGGTGTCAAACATACAGCAACGTCTCTCCTGAAGCGGCACTCGCCTTAGTTGGTAGTCATGGCTGGGTAGAAATTGCCATCAATTGCGGCAATGCCCAGTTACAATTGCAGCAGCATTGGGGAGATAGAGTAGAAGTGGTTATTAGTGAGAGATAAGTTATGACTCAACAAATAGTATCCGAAACATATCAAGGTCAGTTTGGTGAGTTTACAATCGATAAAAGCGATCGCCTCGGTGTTATTATCTATCGAACTGGCTTAGCGATCGCCGCCCTCAGCTTTGCAATTGGTAGTACTCTAGTTCTGTCGAACCCTCATCCCGGTGTTTTTCCAGCACTCACACCCCTATTTTTCTGTTTTTGCGGTGCGTTGGGTGTTAGCTTACTAACTATTCATATATATCTGGCAGTATTGCATCGCGTCCTACAAATATTTTGGGCGATCGGGACGATCGCCGCAGTCGCGATCGCATTGAGTAATAGTACGCCACTTGCTGTCACGGTTTACGAACATCCAATAACTTTATTGGGTGTTGGCTTTATTTTTGCAGCGCTCACAGGAATTTACTTCAAAGAGGCATTTTGTTTTAATCGGTTTGAAACTAAATTTCTCACACCTCTAGTACCAATTCTATTGTTAGGACATTTAAGCGGTATTTTACCGCTCCAGTGGGAACAAATCATGCTTGGTACGTGGGCTGTACTATTCGTTATCTTTGCCATTCGTAAAGCAGTACAACCAATTCCACCTGATATTGGTGATAAATCCGTGTTTGCTTATTTAAAGACACAAAAGACAGCAACAGTAGATAGCCAGTAGAAGTTACCCCTGCGCTAGAAAAACTCACAAAACATGGTTTGAAACTCACTTATAGCGATTCTCGTTATGATGCGATACATTCGTAGGGGCGCACATCTGTGCGCCCCTACAGATCTTGTATTTCATCGAATTGAAAAAGGCTATATCTGTAGTCCGCCTGCGCGGACTTAGTTTTTCTAGTCGCGAATTCTATTCGCCTAATCCTACTAAGTTTGAAGAGTTGACGACTGAAATCGAATTTTGGATTAAAGTAGATTCTACACCCTAAGCTATGCAAAACTACATTTTTAATGGCTGCTAAAAAGCGATCGCAATTCAAACTACTAAATATCACTCTCATTCGACAACAAGAAATATGGTTGCCTACGGTATGGGGATGGTTATTTTTGATCTTATTAACTTTAACTTTATTGACTGTCAGTATTAGTAACTTACCTTCATTTCTAGCTGTTAATCAACCAGTTAACGCTGAAGTTTTGGTCATTGAAGGCTGGCTACCAGACTATGCAGTTAAAGAGGCACTAGCTAGATTTAAACGCGGTTCCTATCGCCAGATCGTGACTACAGGTATTCCGATTGAAAGAGGATGCTACTTAGCTGAATATAAAAATTATGCCGAGCTAGCAGCAGCAACCTTAAAAACGTTAGGATTAGAGTCAGAAAAAATCGTTCCCGTCCCGACACCAGAAGTACGTAAAGACCGAACTTATGCTTCTGCTATTGCTTTTAAACAGTGGTTAGAAAAGGCAAATACACCAATAAAATCGATTGATTTACTAACACTCGATTTACATGCTAGACGAAGCTGGCTGCTGTATCGTCAAGCACTAGCTTCAACCAATACTAAAGTCGGTATTATTGCCATGCCACCCATCGATTACGATCCAAAATACTGGTGGCGCTACAGTGCAGGTGTGCGGAAATTGATTAATGAGTTAGTTGCATATATTTACGCGCGTTTTATTAACTGGAATACTTAAACCAAGTACAAACAGCAATCGCCTTTGCAGCCTACAGAAGTTATTTGTGGCGATCGCCATCGGCTTCCCGTACATGATATAGTTCAAATTTTACTTCTTCTTTAAGAATGCTACGTATATTCTCGTAGAATTCAAATTTTACGTAAAATTGGTAAAAAAACAAGCCGATCGGTGTAAAGATAGTTACATTATAAATATATTTTTAAGTCTTATCTTCTGATGACATCTTTAAAAACGCCATCAGAGACAGATGCAAAGATATTATTCAAAGTTATTCAAATCAGCTAGGTAGTAATCTTCTCCGGCTGCACTTTGCAGTTGATATTTGTATTTCTAGAGGTATCCTTAGGTGGATCGTAGTCATAATTTTCGGATTGCGTGGTTGTTGCCTGTTGCGTGGTTTTATTGGCAGCCAGCGCTTTGCCAATTTACACAGATATTTCCTCAAACTAAAGTATTTACTGGACTTTTTCCTGGTTTTGCACGAGGATTTGACAACTCATTTGTAGTAGAAGTTATCGGTAAATTTCATGTGCTAGAAATGGCGCGAGAAACGACAAGCTACGGATCTAATTTCACATATCTGTCTCCCAGTATTATTTTCCACTTGCTTCGGCTTAGACCTCATGCCATATTTTCTAGTTCTTTTGGCATTTGGACAATTCTAGCACTCCTATTAAAACCGCTTTGTTGGTGGCGAGTCATCATTGCCTATGAAGGTAGTTCGCCTAGTGTAGACTATCGCAATTCAGCATTACGTTTATTAGTTCGGCGACTAATGGTCAAGCTTGCCGATGCTTGCATTACCAACAGTCATGCTGGAAAAGCCTATCTAGTAGATATTCTTAACGCTAAAGACAGCCGCGTTTTCGTTCAGCCTTACGAAATTCCCGACACCAAAACTTTAGCAATTCAGGAAAATCTTGAGTTAAATAATTCTCAAATCCAGCGACCAGTTTTTCTTTTCGTCGGACATATTATTCCCAGAAAAGGATTACAGATATTGCTAGAAGCCTGCCAGATTCTTCAGCAACAAGGTTATCGAGAATACACATTACAAGTTATAGGCAATGGATCGCAACAAGAAGAACTAGAAAAATTCGCTCAAGAGAATCATCTGACTGACTGCATCCAGTGGGTAGGCAGAGTAGATTACAACCTCATCAGTGCTTATTTTCACAATGCTGATGTCTTCGTACTACCAACGCTAGAAGATACTTGGGGTGTGGTGGTACTAGAAGCAATGCTGATGGGTAAACCAATTTTATGTTCTACAGGTGCGGGAACGTCAGAACTTATAGTGCATGGTGAGAATGGCTATGTATTTGACCCCAATCAGCCGGAAAAACTAGCCGAACTCATGTGTCAGTTTATCAATCGCCCGACGGCGATCGCAGACATGGGTAAAAAATCGCAACAAATCATGTGTCAATATACCCCAGAAGCAGCATCAAAATGCCTAGTTCAGGTGACAAACCTAGTTTTAAATAATTGAAATTTATGACTATGAAAAAAGTTGCTATCCTGACGCATGATATTGGAGGTGGTGCGTTCACTAGCTTAGGAACTGCCCTCTCGCGCGGCTTTCAGGAATTAGGAATCAATTGTGAGTTTGTGGTTTTAAAGGCAACTCAAGCAGAAAAAGAGCAATATCCAAACATTAATATAGTTACTCTCAATACTCAACGCACGGCTTTTTCTCTACTCCCAACTGTTCGCTATCTCAAACAAAGTAAACCAGATGTTATCTTTCCAATGCCTTGGTATTTTAATATCACGGCAATTTGGGCAAGGTATCTATCAGGAATTGATAGCCAAATTATTATTGGCGAACACAATATTATTAGCTTAGAAACAGGCATCGAGCATCAAGATAAACTGCACCTGCAATCTCTGCCGATGCTAATGCGGTACACGTATCCCTATGGTGATGGCTTAATTGCCGTTTCTCAAGATACGATCGCCGACTTAGTTGAAACAATTAAAGTGCCACCGCGTATTCCGATGCGGGTCATTTTCAACCCCATTGACCTCGATCGCGTGCAACAACTAGCGAAAAAACCAACCGATCACCCCTGGTTTCTAGACTCTGAAACACCAACCATCGTTACGGTAGCTCGTCTAGCCAAGCAAAAACAACTCGATGTATTGCTGCGTGCTTTTGCCCGCGTTGTCAAGATTCAGCCTGCCAGATTGTTGATTTTGGGTGAAGGACCCTTGCGATCGCAACTAGAAAACCTGTGCTACGAACTCCAAATTGAAGATTGCGTAGCGATGCCGGGATACGACCGCAACCCTTACAGATACATGTCTGCCTGTGACGTATTCGTACTCGCATCCGCTTGGGAAGGATGTCCGATCGCTTTACAAGAAGCAATGGCTTGCGGTGCGGCTGTTGTCGTCAACGATGCCCCGGGCGGATCGAAGGATCTGATCGAATATGGGAAGCACGGAATGATGGTAGCTGCTGGAGATTCAGAAGCACTGGCAACAGGAATTTTGCAAATCCTCAGCAACTCCAGCCTCAAGCAGCATTATCAAAACCAGGCGCGTAAACGGGCGCGAGACTTTCAGTATTTGAAAATCGCTCAGCAATATTTAGATTTCTCTACCACTGGGTTAGTCCGCCAAGAGGTACTGTGTCGATGAAGATTCTATTGTCTGCCTATGCCTGCGAACCAGGTCGAGGAACTGAACTAGGGGTAGGTTGGAACACAGTTCGAGAGGTTGCCAAATACCATCAAGTTTGGGTACTAACTCGACCTGATGACGGTCGCGAGGCAATTGAAGCAGAGCTAGCGCATCATCCAGTCCCCAACCTGCATTTTATCTATTTCACCTTGCCAATCTGGGGTGGCGGTTGGAAGTGGGGCAATGGAGCATTTCAAATCCACTACTATCTCTGGCAGATTCAAGCTTATTTTGTTGCCCGTCAACTGCATCTTCAAATTGGCTTCGACTTAATTCAGCACGTCACTTTTGTTAAGTACTCTAGTCCCAGTTTTCTCTCTCTGCTACCAGTTCCCTTCATTTGGGGTCCAGTAGGCGGTGGCGAAACTGCGCCAAAGGCTTTTTGGCAAGACTTCAGCTGGAGAGGCAAAGTCTACGAAATACTGCGTGACTTCTCTCGTCGTTTAGGAGAACTCGATCCGTTTGCTCGTTTGACAGCCAGACGCTCTGTCTTAGCTTGGGCAACTACTGAGGATACGGCGCGACAACTCTCTCAAATGGGAGCGAAAAACGTCAAAGTCCTTTCCCAAGTCGCTTTACTCCCAGAAGAGATCGCCCGTCTGAGTCAGAGTTATATTTCTAGCGATCGCCCAGTCCGATTTATTTCTATTGGTAGATTGCTGCATTGGAAGGGTTTTCACCTGGGACTACGTGCCTTTGCTCAAGCAGATTTACCCTCTGATGCCGAGTATTGGATTGTGGGAGACGGACCCGAACGGAAACGGCTGCAAATTCTTGCCCAAGAGTTAGGGATTATCTCTCAAGTCATGTTCTGCCCTGAGATGTCCCGCGAACGCATCTGGCAAATGATGGCAGATGCACGAGCATTGATTCATCCTAGTTTGCACGAATCTGGAGGATTTGTCTGCTTAGAAGCAATGGCAGCAGGTCGTCCGGTTGTCTGTCTCGATTTAGGTGGACCAGCGGTTCAGGTCACCGAGGCAACAGGTTTTAAAGTCCCCGCAATCGAACCTCAGCAAGCTGTTGCAGGTATTGCTGATGCTATGTCTCGTCTGGCAAACGATGCTGAACTGAGTGCCGAATTGGGCAAGGCAGGACAGAAGAGGGCAAACGAGCTGTTCAACTGGGCAAATAAGGGTCAGCAGTTAGTTCAGTGCTACGACAACATTCTCAATCGACAAACAATTCCCCATGCGTATTCTCACAGTTCATAACTATTACCAACAACCAGGTGGTGAAGAACAAATCTTTGCTACCGAATCAGCTCTTTTAGAAACACGCGGTCATCAAGTACATCGCTACACGATTCATAACGATCGCGTTGAGGGAATGAATCCTCTAACTCTGGCGAAAAAAACAATCTGGAATAACGATGTATACCGCGACCTACGGGCGATCGTCCGCCAGGAACGACCGGAGGTTGCTCATTTCCACAACACTTTTCCTCTGATTTCTCCAGCCGCGTATCACGCCATGAAAGATGAAGGTGTACCAGTCGTCCAAACTTTGCACAATTATCGTCTCTTATGCCCCAATGCTCTGTTTTTTCGCGATGGCAAGATTTGCGAAGACTGTTTGGGAAAATGCGGTGCTATACCTGGCATCGTTCGCGGTTGCTACCGAGATAGTCAAACTGCGAGTGGAGTTGTAGCGGCAATGGTGAACTTGCACTCGATGATGTGTACTTGGACAAAAACAGTAAATGTATTCGTAGCGTATAGCCATTTTGCTTTGCAGAAATTCGTTCAAGGTGGCTTACCGGAGAAAAAAATTCAATTTAAAACTAATTTTCTACATCCCGCTCCCGCACCAGGAACAGGACGTGGTGGATACGCTATTTTTGTCGGGCGGCTTTCGCCAGAAAAAGGTTTAGGGACGCTACTAGCTGCTTGGGAACAATTGGGCGGAAAAATCCCTTTGAAAATTGTTGGCGATGGACCGTTAGCACCTCAAGTTATTGAGGCAACAAAGCGCGTACCAGGAGTGGAGTGGCTAGGACGCAGACCGTTGGAAGAGGTTTACGAGTTAATGGGAGAAGCTGCTTTGTTGATTTTTCCTTCTGAATGGTACGAGACTTTTGGCAGAGTTGCGATCGAGGCTTTTGCCAAGGGAACTCCTGTAGTAGCTTCAGCAATTGGTGCGATCGCCGAGTTAGTTACGCCTGGGCAAACCGGACTTCATTTTCTTCCAGGTAACACCCAAGACCTTGTAGAGCAAGTAGAGTGGGCTTTATCACATCCAGAAGAACTGATGCAGATGCGCCAAGCAGCTAGGGCTGAATTTGAGGCTAAGTATACTGCGGAGGAAAACTATCGTCGCATGATGGAAATTTATACCTTAGCTCCTCATGTCTAACTTACATGTAGCAGTATACAGCGCGCTCTGGTGCTTGTATCTAGAGGTCGATCTATGAAAGTAGAGGCGGCGTGTCAGCAACAACGCAAGGGATTAATTAAAAGTTCCACAATTGTACTATTGGCATTTGCTACTGCTTATTTTGCCCGTATCATCGAGGCATTAGGAGTACCCGCAGCAATTAATTTTTTACACTTTGCTACAGTTCCACTTGCCTGTGGTATTGCTCTTGTCAAAGCTCGCTCTAAAAGCCAGCGTCAGCTTACCATCGTCCAAGAAATGCTCTTAGGTTTATTAATATTTTTCATCTCAATCTGTGCTAGCGGACTACTCAATAATGCTGGATTAATTAATGTAGTTCTCAATTATTTAATGCTAGCCGAGCCGTACTTACTTCTAGTAGCGATCGCCTGCATTCCCATGTCTTTAACTAGCACGGAAAAACTGCACTGTTGGTTAGTGCGTTTTGGCTTTATCAATCTCCTGCTTGCTTTGCTCCAGCGCTTTGTTCTCAATTTACATCTTCAGGAAGGTTTAGAAGACAATATTAAAGGAGTTTTTTTAAACCAAGGTTCTGGTCATGTTGTTGGTGCTTCAGTTTCATTAACATTTGGTACGTACTATTTATGTATTGCTAAAGAACGTCCACTTTGGCTGCGAGCATCTGTATTTATTACTACTATCGTTCACGTATTAGTATCAGATGCCAAACAAGTTCTAGCAGTATTTTTAGTTGCTCTCGTACTTCTTTTTTGCACTAAATTAAAAGATATTACAGAATTTGTAAAATACTCGATTGGAGCAATTTTAGCTGTATTTATCGCAGTTTGGTTGGCAAATAATGGGTTTCTCGCTTGGAGCGTCGATATGACTTTAGAGGGGATGAAGCTTAAACTAGTAGGATTCTCAATTATTCCTTCTTTCTATCATTCTCCGCTCAACCCTTTATTGGGGCTTGGTCCCGGTCACACGATCGGACGTTTAGGGGGGTGGATGCTGCGTGATTATTGGGATCTGCTCTCCCCTTTAGGAGCAACTCAACTTTCCGTGAGCGAAGCCGTATGGAGTGTGGTAGGAGCAAGCTGGTTTGGCGATAAATCTAGCATGTTTTCGCCGTTTTTTGGTTGGGCAGGAATTTGGGGAGATTTGGGTCTGCTAGGGTTAGGAGCTTATTTTTATCTTGCATTTCTTGTTTGGTGCAGGCTGTGTTCGGACGATCTTTCTCGGTTTTTTCTCCTAACTATATTTGTTTTTGGATTAATTTTCACTCAAATAGAAGAACCTGGTTACATGCTCTTTATGGCTATTCTTGTCGGTCTGCAATGGCAAACCAATCGCTTGAGACGGCTATCATAATTCTGTATCTTCAGAGTTTTGCGATCGAGCAATCTACGAGCTATTAAATAGAAGCAAATCTGCTACTATAGCTGGGTACTGATCGTACCATGACTGAGCAATTATTATTTTTTAATGAAGTTGCTAAACTACTATTGCTTGTCAGTAAATTTTGGTATAAATTTAGACATATAAATAATGTTCAAGGCAGTTCTCATCAATCCCACCGTACTTTGAGAAGACGTGTAGCAATTTCTCAAATCTATAGGTGCTATTATTTCTGTTGGTTATTATTTAATCGGTAATCATTATATTTTTTTCATCACTTCTATGACTCATTTAACATGCAAATTGAATTTAATCAAATAAATCATGAGTTATCAAAACAGGAGAAAGAAAATCAATACTTTTCCAAAGTTTTTCTAGTAAAAACTATAATTTTGATGGATTTGAAATCTTTTTTTTATCGTTAAAAACGCAAATAATCAATGATTAGCAATGCTATAAATTACTTTCAAACTATACTGTCATTCATGGTAATGACTCAAGTGAAGAGTTCAGGGAAATGAGATTCGATACAACAAATAAAGTAGAAGCAGTGGAGTTAATCCAACCAATAGCATCGGATTTTCCCGGTCTAGCCATCACTCAATCGTTTCATACTCCAGTCAATAAATCGGAGTTAGAAGTTATTCCGGCTGAAATTCCTCAAATTAGAATTTGTGTGATTGGCTCACCAATCACGATAGCACCTTTCGATCGCCAAATAGAAATGATGTTGGAGTGGGCTAGCAGTCGTGCTAGCCGATTTGTATGCGTGGCAAACGTCCATATGCTGGCAGAAGCCTACTGGCATCCAGAATTTCATGCAGTGTTAAATCGTGCAGATTTAATTACTCCTGATGGTATGCCCTTAGTATGGATGATGAAACTAATGGGAGCGCAACATCAAAATCGCGTTGCTGGGCTAGATATTATGTTATCTATTTGCCAACAGGCTTCGCAGCGTCAGATAAAAGTTTTTTTTCTTGGTTCGGAAGCTTCCATATTAAAACAGATGCGAAAGCACTTAGAGCGTGACTTTCCCGCTTTAGAAATTGCTGGAATGGAGCCACTACCATTCCGTCCGCTCACGAGAGCAGAAGATGCAGCAGTTATTCAAAAAATTCATGATAGTGGAGCTGGCATTGTATTTTTGGCTCTGGGATGTCCGAAGCAAGAATACTGGATGGATCGACATAAAGACAAAATTCATGCCGTTATGATTGGTGTAGGCGGAGTATTTCCAGTGTATGCAGGAATTCACAAACGCGCTCCCTTGTGGATGAGAAACTTTGGTTTGGAGTGGTTTTACAGATTAATTCAAGAACCACGTAGACTCTGGAAAAGATATACTACCACCATGCCCCTGTTTATCTGGCTAGCTTTGAAGCAGCTATTAACTCAGGGAGCAAGAAGCAGTGACCAGTGACCAATAACCAATAATCAACAACTACTTATCACCGCTCTTCACAAACAACTAATAACTGATAACTAGCCCCCTGCCCCTAATTTGTGGCAATCTGAGAGACAGATAGACTCATCTGATAATCTCGCTACAAAAATTCAGCCAATAGGTTATGCAGACTCTCCCCAACCCAGCTACAGTAAAATCTTCTTCTGGCGAACTTTCCACTGATACTACTATTCATCGCCGCCAGACTCGTCCGATTCAGGTAGGAAACGTCACGATTGGTGGTAGTCATCCAGTGGTGGTGCAATCCATGATCAACGAAGACACCCTGGACATAGATGGTTCCGTTGCTGCTATTCGTCGCCTACATGAAATTGGCTGCGAAATAGTCCGCGTCACCGTACCAAGTATGGCACACGCTCAAGCCTTAGCAGAAATCAAACAAAAGTTGTATGCCTCATACCAACCAGTTCCAATCGTGGCTGACGTGCATCATAATGGGATGAAAATTGCCTTGGAAGTTGCCAAGCACATCGATAAAGTGCGGATCAATCCTGGCTTGTACGTATTTGAAAAACCTAAATCCAATCGCACTGAGTACAGTCAAACAGAATTCGAGGAAATTGGCGACAAGATTCGCCAAACTTTGGAACCACTGGTAGTCTGCTTGCGCGACCAGGGTAAAGCCATGCGGATTGGCGTGAATCACGGCTCCCTGGCAGAAAGAATGCTGTTTACCTACGGCGACACCCCAGAAGGAATGGTAGAATCAGCCCTGGAATTCATTCGGATTTGCGAATCGCTGGACTTTCGTAACTTAGTGATTTCTCTTAAAGCATCGCGAGTGCCCGTGATGATCGCTGCCAATCGCTTGATGGTTAAGCGGATGAATGAGCTAGGCATGGACTATCCCTTGCATCTAGGCGTGACGGAAGCTGGAGATGGCGAATACGGTCGAATCAAATCTACAGCTGGGATTGGGACACTGTTAGCTGAAGGGATTGGCGATACCATCCGCGTATCGCTGACAGAAGCGCCAGAAAAAGAAATTCCCGTTTGTTACAGCATTCTGCAATCTTTAGGTTTGCGGAAAACAATGGTAGAGTACGTTGCTTGTCCTTCTTGCGGACGCACTCTGTTTAATTTAGAGGAAGTGTTGCATAAAGTTAGAGAGGCAACAAAGCACCTAACAGGTTTAGATATCGCCGTTATGGGTTGTATAGTCAATGGTCCAGGGGAAATGGCGGATGCGGACTACGGCTATGTAGGGAAGCAACCTGGTTACATTTCTCTCTATCGCGGTCGAGAAGAAATCAAGCGCGTTCCTGAAGATCGAGGAGTGGAAGAATTGATTAACTTAATTAAGGCAGACGATCGCTGGGTCGATCCGTAAGCAGTGACCAGTGACCAAGGTTTGTCTGCTGCGGTCACTGGTCACTGTCAAAACTGGTCACTGTCTGAGCGCCCTGTGTTAAATTGGGCTTACTTGGTTTGCTTTGTTCTCCGGCTGTGCAGTGTCAATACGATCATGAATAAGCGTGGAATTTTCTTGGGTGCAACAGCAGTGATGCTCTCGACTGCCGCAGTTGCCAGTTTTAGCGATCGCTCTCAAACTCAAGCTTTCTTTCGTGAAAGTCCGAAAGAATTAGTCGATGAAGTTTGGCAAATAATCGATCGGCAGTATGTAGACGGGACTTTCAACAAGGTCAATTGGCAAGCTGTACGCAAAGAGTACTTGAGCCGCTCTTATGCCAATCGAGAGGATGCATACAAAGCAGTCCGACAAATGCTAGAAAAGCTCAAAGATCCATATACCCGATTTATGGATCCAGAAGAATTCAAGAATATGCAGGTAGATACTTCTGGAGAACTAACGGGAATTGGCATTCAAATCGCCCAAGATGAGAAAACAAAGCAATTAACTGTAATTGCCCCAATTGAAGATACACCCGCTTTCAGTGCCGGAATTCTTGCTAAGGATACAATCGTCAAAATTGATGGTAAAAGCACTAAGGGAATGGATGTGAATCAAGCAGTGTCGCTGATTCGGGGACAACCAGGTACAGAAGTACAAATCACGATTTTGCGCAACGGACAGCAGAAGGATTTTCGGATAAAACGGGCGCGAATTGAAATTCATCCAGTGCGTTACAGCTACCAGAATAGCCCAACAGGTGGTATAGGGTACATTCGCTTAAATCAGTTCAGTGCCAATGCTGCCACGGAAATGCGCGATGCAATTAAAAATTTAGAAAAGAAACAGGTATCCGGTTATATTTTGGATTTACGTAACAATCCTGGTGGGTTGTTATTGTCCAGCATAGAAATTGCTCAAATGTGGCTGGAAGACGGGGTTATTGTTTCCACTAAGAACCGACAAGGGAAGCAAGACATTGAAAGGTCTAACCACCATCCATTAACTAATAAACCCCTAGTCGTACTAGTAAATGACGGTTCGGCAAGCGCCAGTGAAATTCTTTCTGGGGCGCTACAGGATAACAAACGCGCGGTTTTAGTTGGAGAAAAAACTTTTGGTAAAGGGTTGGTACAGTCGGTACGCAGCTTGGGAGATGGTTCTGGCTTAGCTGTGACTATAGCGAAGTACTTTACCCCCAACGGGCGCGACATCAATAAGTCTGGGATTGCTCCTAATGTAGTAGTATCGCTGACGGATAAAGAAAAACAGGCGTTGTTTCTACAAAATCGCGACAAAGTTGGTACGCCATCAGACCCGCAATATGCTAAGGCACTAGACATATTAAAGAAGCAAATTGCAGCTAAGGGGAACTCTGCTACAAGGTAGGGAGAAAGTGTTCCCCACCGATTACATAGGCTGGCATTTTCCGGCACGGATGAGTCCAACGCGACGGGCGATCGCTTCTGCTTGAGATGGGAACGGTCCCCAACGTTCCTTTGCTTCTGCATCTGGCTCTATATTCACTTGCTCGTCAGAAACAATTTGACAATGACCGTCCGCTAGCTTGACAATAAACCAAGTTTGTGAATTCATCATAGAAAAAAGTTGAGCGCTGTTCTGTCTGGTATCCTCAATTCTAAGCTGTTCGCAGACAAGAGCATATTTGTAGGGGCGCACAGCTGTGCGCCCCTACAGATCGTGTAATTTATCTAATCGAAAACGACAGATCTTTTCAGCAAAGGTAATCAAGCCTGATGCATCAACGGTTGCCGTTACCGTTACTGCCAGTTGCCAAAACTCGCTCGGCTAACTTGTCAGGAACTTCTTGCAAGTGATGGTATTGCCACTGGAAGGAACCAACACCTAGAGTTAGCGATCGCAACTCGACAATGAAGTTCTGCATCTCGGCTTGAGGTAAGTAAGCAATCAGCTTGTCCCAACCAGACCAATCAGATCTTCCTTCATAGCCGAGAATTTGTCCCCGTCGCCCGCTCACCAGTTGCATCACCTTGGAGGTGAATTCGCTGGGCGTATTGACTTCAATTGAGGCGATCGGTTCTAATAGCGTCGGTTCGCACTGAGTCATTCCCGTTTGCATAGCTAGCCGTGCCGCTTGTTTAAATGCTTGCTCGGAGCTATCAACTGTATGATAAGAGCCGTTGGTCAAGGTGACGGCAACATCAACTACGGGAAAACCTAAAGGACCGTGTACCAAAAATTCCTTCACACCAACTTCAACGCCAGGAATATATTGCTTCGGGACAACGCCACCTACAATCTTTTCGCTAAAATTAAAGCCTTCTCCGCGTCCAAGCGGTTTAATATCTAGGTAAACATCGCCAAACTGCCCGTGTCCTCCTGACTGGTGCTTGTAGCGCCCGTGAACTGAAGCAGCAGGCTTGCGAATGGTTTCTTTATAGGGTACTTGTGGTAGATGAGTCCCCATTGGTAAGTTATACTTCCGACGCAGGCGATCGAGGGCTACTTGCAAGTGAATTTCGCCTTGTCCCCACAGGATCACTTCGTGGGTATCGCCGTGCTGTTCCCACATTAAAGATGGGTCTTCTTCTAACAGCTTAGTCAACGCTGCACTCAATTTGACTTCGTCGTTGCGTTTTTCCGGGGCGATCGCCAAGGCATAAACTGGTCTGAGTATATCTGCTTTAGGTAGTTCTGTGGCTTGTCCGTTGGCTGAGATGGTGTCGCCAGTTTTTACGCCATCCAAGCGGCTGAGGGCAACAATTTCACCAGCTTCAGCTTCATTTATCGAGTTTTGTTGTTGTCCTAGTAGCCGATAAATCCCGCCAGCGCGAGTACCATTCAATACGATGCCATCGGTTAACTTACCCTGCCATACCCGTACTAGGGAAAGTTTGCCTCCTTGGGGCGTGTAATAGGTTTTCAATACTTGGGCTATGGGAGTTTCAGCAGTAGCGCCAAGCCCTCGTCGTTGAGCAGTGTCTTGTGGTTCAGGTGCTTCTCGTAACAGTGCTTCTAAAAGCGGTCTAACTCCAAAATCTCGGTCTGCAACTCCACAAAATACTGGAACGACTAAATCTGCCCCTAATTCTAATTTCAAGTCTTGCAGAATTTCTTCTTGAGGCGGCTCGATCTCTTCTAAAAGTTCTTCCAATAAATGGTCGTCAAAGTTGGCTAATTCTTCCAACATTTCCGCTCTAGCTGCCTGTTCCTGTGCCTTTAAAGATGCTGGCAATGGAATCGGATCGGCTGGTGCGCCAGAGTGGTATTGATATGCTTGTTCGCTGACTAGATCGATAAATCCAGTTAGCTGTTCGTCTTGAATAATGGGATATTGATGCGGTACGAGCGGACGCTTGGAAACAGCTTTAAGGGCGTGCAACATATCCATGAAATTGTTGCTAACCCGATCCATTTTGTTAATAAATACGAGATGGGGAATTTCCCAATCGTCAAGAAATTTAAATAAGGGAGCGAGGGTAAGTACCTTCTGACGCAAACCGTTTTCATTGTTATCATTTGCTGGCTCGCAAACAACAACTGCTGCATCTACGCCCATGAGAGCGTTATATGTCTCTTGAGCAAATTCGACTGAACCCGGACAGTCAACAAATGTGAAGCGGACACCTTCATACTCGGTACTAGCGGCGCTCACTTCTACACTCATTTGGCGATCGCGCGCTTCCGCTGCACTGTCTCCTACGGTGTTACCGTCGCGGACGCTACCTTTACGAGTAATAGCTCCTGTGACCGATAACAAACTTTCGAGCAAAGTTGTTTTTCCGCTCAAATAAGGACCGACAATTGCAACATTGCGCGTACTCGCTCTGACATTTTCATTCATACAACCTCCTACGCGGATTCTTTTATGAGAAGCCGCACGATCGTGAGTAGACAATGGATAATGTTGTAGAGAATTATCCCGTCTTTAATCCGACCTTATCTTGTCTTTAATCGTAAGAATGAAAATTGTAGTTTCTCGTAAGAATTAGCTAAATTAAAGTTAATTAGCTTGAAGTTTTATGCAGATATTTGGAGTTTTATCAAGGAGAGAGTGGTAATTGGTAGTTGGTAGTTGGTAGTTGGGTGGTGCGTGGTGCGTGGTGCGTGGTGCGTGAAGAAGGGGTGTAGGGTGTAGGTTGTAGTGGATTGTTGACTGGTCACTGGTCACTGGTCACTGGTCACTGGTCACTGGTCACTGGTCACTGCTCCCTGCTCGTGCGCTCCCTCTCATCAAGCTTTGCAGGCAAGCATTGAGTAACTCCCAATTCAAAGAGTTATATTTTGTCTGCCCTTCCTTGCGAATATCGAGCAACCCTGCTTCCGCTAGAGTTTTAGAGTGGTGGCAGAAGAGGGCAAGGCTAATACTTAATTTTTGCGCAATCTCCGTACCGCTCAATTCTCCAGCATGGGCGAGTAACTCGACAATTTTCAATCTGGTGGGGTCGGCAAGGGCTGCAAAGATTTTTGCCCGACGACAGCTATCGTCTACTTCAGCTACAGGTAGGGACTTGGGCTGGTCTAGATTATTGTGTGTCATCATCGTTCGTCCGCGATCGCGCTACTTGTCAAATAGTTAAATAGCTACTTGACTTTTTAATTTATCTTGTCTAACATAATAGTCAAGTGGTTGTTTAACTACTTAAATTTTAACCTACGGTTGGCGATCGGTAATAGGTAGTTGGTAGTTACCTTTTGCTTGTGCTAATCCGGTTTTGATGAAGAAGGAGACTTGTAGGTATGACAGATCGTGTCAAGCCGTTGACTCTCACTGCTGAGAACTTTCAAATAGAGGTCATTGAGAGTAAAACACCAGTGCTAGTAGATGTTTGGGCAGCCTGGTGCGGACCTTGTAGGGTAGTTAACCCAATCGTGGAAGAGATTGCTGCCAATTTTGCCGGACGCGCCACAGTAGGCAAGCTGAATATTGACGAGTACGGAGAAATTGCTTCTCGATATCAGGTGCAGGCAATTCCGACGCTGTTATTTTTCCAAAATGGCGTAGTTGTAGATCGAGTTGTTGGTGTTGTTGGGGCAAAAGCGATCGCGCAAAAATTGAATGCTTTGTTAGAGCCAGCAGCAGATCGACAAGCTGCTTAGACATTACATCTGTAGAGGCGTGAAATTTCGCGCTTCTACAGTCCACATTATTTCATACACTTTTTATCCATTTACCCTAGTAAAGCCTATGAATACCAACATCGATCTATTCTCACCCGTTCGGCTCGGTCGTTACGAATTACCTAACCGAATGGTGATGGCTCCCTTAACGCGCAACCGTGCGGGAGAGGGTAACGTGCCGAGAGAATTGAATGCAGAATATTACGCCCAAAGAGTCTCGGCAGGACTGATTATTACAGAAGCGACTCAGGTGTCGCCACAAGGCTTAGGTTATCCGTTTACCCCTGGTATTCACTCCCAAGAACAGGTAGAAGGCTGGCGGCTAGTGACGAAAGCCGTACACGATCGCGGTGGCAAAATTTTTCTCCAGCTATGGCACGTCGGGCGAATATCTCACCCCGATTTGCAAGTCGATGGAGCATTGCCCGTTGCACCTAGCGCGATCGCGCCATCAGAAGGTATGGCAGCTACTTACGAAGGAGAAAAGCCTTACGTTACACCCCGCGCCCTAGAAACAGCAGAAATTCCAGGAATTGTAGAACAATATCGCCAAGGGGCAAAAAATGCGTTGGCGGCTGGGTTTGATGGCGTAGAAATTCACAGCGCCAACGGCTATCTGCTCGATCAATTTCTCCACGATGGCTCCAATCACCGTACAGATGAATATGGTGGCTCGATTGAAAATCGCGCCCGCTTGCTAATGGAAGTGACTGAAGCAGTCGTTAGTGTTTGGGGTGCAGATAGAGTGGGAGTCAGACTTTCACCCAGTGGCACTTTTGGCAGCGTCTACGACTCCGATCTCAAAGCATTGTTTACCTATGTAGTTGATGCGCTCAACCAATTTGAATTAGCTTATCTACATTTGGTAGAGCCGAGAGTTGCTGGTAACGAGACAGTAGAAAATCCTACTTCAGAATTGTCATCAAAATACTTCCGTCCGATCTACAAAGGGACTCTCATCAGTGCTGGCGGCTACGATCGCGAATCGGGAAATGCAGTATTAGCCTCTGGAGATGCGGACTTAGTTGCTTACGGTAGACTGTTTATTTCCAACCCCGACTTACCGCAGCGTTTTGCTCTCAACGCACAATTAAACCCCTACGATCGCTCTAGCTTTTATGGCGGAGACAAGAGGGGTTATACAGATTATCCATCTTTGGAATTGCAGGCTGCTGGTTGATGGGGGTAGGGGCGCACGGCTGTGCGCCCCTACTTTACCCAATTTATTTACTAGCAGGTGGTTCTTTATCTTTGAGCAAATCACTTGCAACTTTGAGCAGATCGTGCAGAATCTTGCGTAGTTGATGCTCTCCTTTCGCGATCGCTTCTCCTACTTCTTTAAGTCTATCTTCAAGCGATCGCCCTTCTACTGATTCTCCGACATCAGCTTTGTTACGGGTGCGGCTGTACCAGTGCGTAGCCTCATCTATTCTTTCTTTGATTTCCTCGTAGCGTCCGCCATAGCGGGCGGCTAGATTGGCGCGAACGATCGCCAATTGTGCTTGGAGTTGAGCGTAACGCTTCTTCATTAAAGCGAATTCTTCGCTATTTTTGAAGGCATTAATGGCGGATTGGATCGAATCTTTCAAACTAGAATCTGATTCTTTACCAACTTCTTCTACATCAACCAAGAGGCGATCGATCTCTTGTTGTAGTTCCTCTTCTTGAGTGTCAATTCTGGATTGTAGTTGGTGAACTTCTGCCTGCTCTTTGACAATAGTTTGCCGTTTGCCACTACTGTAACCTTCAATAAATCCTTCAACCGCAGCAGTGATTTCCTCTTTGATCTCGCTACCCTTATCCTTAAAGTTATCGCTAACTGCTGAAATGGTATCTCTGAAAATTTGACGAATATCGCTAGTACCTGCTTTTATCTCCGTACGAACATCATATATAGCAGATTGAACGATTTCGCGAATCCTACTCGATCGCAACTGTCCAGTAGTTTTTGCTTCCTCAAATTCGGAGCGAATTTGCGTCCTAATTTGCTCGACTATATTTCTTTGTGGATAAGTTGACGTACCTGTCTCATCTACAGGACGCTGAGCAAAATCCTCAAAATTCTCGTAGTCTTTAGCATCGAAACTAGAGTCATACTGGTCGAGATTAGGAGTTTTTTCCTCATGAACCAATCCTGGCTTACCTTGAGCTAGATCGTTCATGATTTTTTGTTTTTCTTCATTACTTAAAGTCACTTTTGTTTCTCCCACTTACTAAATTGAGCTACTAAAACTGAACTGTAGTAAAAGAATTGTTTTTGCTTTCTTCTTTGCGCCTGTGCATCTAACGCTTCGCCTTCGGCTAATGCGTGAAACACAATCAAAACTTTATCCAATCTAAGAAAAAATCTCTGATATCGTGTTCGGTTAATCGCTCGTAAATACCGTCAGAATGAATTCTGGTAAACCCACCCTTGCAATACTCTGGTTATTGCAACGAACTTAATATGACTTATCCCTACATTAATGACAAACAAATCCAATCGCACTCTTTCTGACGGATGAAAGTCAATCTAGAACAAGCTGAGTTGCTGAGGAAATGGCTGCAAATCGTTCCAGGGAAGCGGCGGAACCACAACCCCTTTTTGTGTCAATAACTGGTGAAACGACCGAGCATTGTGCGGCGATCGCTCTTCTGTGGGACAATGTATAAAGAAATAAATCTGGGTTCCTTGACTTAGATTGCGATCGATAAAATCAACCCATTCCTCAAGAAACAGCTGATTCAACTCCCATTTTGGGTGACTGATAAAACGAACTAAGCTAAACGGTGCAGCGATCCTAAATTCTACTGGTAACTTAGGTTTGCGGCGTTCGGAGTGAATCTGCGGATCGTCTGGTGCATCGTATATCGGACGGCTATCGAGTAAAACTCTACCTATCCCTAATTGTTTCAGAAGCGTTGTTAGTTGACTAGCGTGAGGCTCTTGAAACCAACTTGGATGACGTACCTCTAAAGCCAGCGACGTTTTTTCTCTCAAAGCGTTTAAGAATATTGTTAAGTCTTCTATTGCTTCTGGACTATATCGGGGTGGGAGTTGAGCAAAAATTGGTCCCAAGCGATCGCCTAAACCTTGCATTCGTGCTATGAAACTCAAAGCATCGGGAATATGTGGTTCTAGCAAGCCTTGATGGGTAATGTCTCGCGGTAACTTGAGGCAGAATTTAAATTCTGGTGGTGTTTCTGCTGCCCAGCGCGCTACAGTATCGGCATCAGGGATAGCGTAAAAGGTGGTGTTTCCTTCAACAGTCGTGAGACGCTGGCTGTATAAACCTAAAAATTCACCCACACGACTTCCAGTCGGATAAAAATCGCCTACCCAACCTTTATACGACCAAACAGCACAGCCAAGATGAAAAGTCAAAAGTTAAAAGTTAAAAGTTAAAAAACTGTAAGGACTGGTTTTTACTAAGATCTTCAGCTAAAGCTGTCAATCTATTTGCTAAGCTCACTCGTACAACAATCAAAAATCAAAGAAAATTTTCTAGGAATGAACTGAGCCATCAGGCATAATTGCCCCAGTTAAAATTGCTCCGGTTAATTTGACCATAATTCGGTCTTTTGTACCTACTTTTGCTCCTTTTAAATTAGCTTTACTTAAATTTGCTCCACTCAAGTCAGCACCAATTAAATTGGCTTCCTGTAAATTGGCTGAAGTTAAATTTGCGCCTAATAAGTTGGCGCGAAATAAGTTGGCTTGAGACAGATTTGCTTCTTGTAAATTGACTTTGTGTAGAAAAGAATCGCTCAGATCGGCTTTACTTAAGTTAGCTTTGCTCAAGTTTCTCCCCGATAAATCTTTTTCTTTCAACTCAGCACCCCGTAAATCGGCTCCAGTCATATCGGGATAGTGAGGACGGTAAGGTTGATGGGGGGAAGATGAAGCAGTGGCTTGCTGGGGCGACTTAGAAGCAGAATAGTAAGACTGAGAACTACTCTGTTGGGGCGATTGCGATCCCGAGTAATAGCTTGAGGGAGGTGATTGCTGCTTGTAGCTCGACTGTGAAGCTGAGTAGTAATCTGACTGGTACGGTTGCTTATAGCTAGATTGCGAATGTGACTGCTGGTGCGACTGAGTAGAGTCGTAGTGCGATTGCGACGGTTGTTTGTAGCTAGATTGTGAATTATTGCCGTTCGACTGCGAACTTGCCTGCTGACGCGATCGCGCGGTTGAATCGTAATATGACTGAGAATTATTGCTGCTCGACTGCGAATAACTTTGCTGGCGCGATTGTGACGCTGAGTAGTAATGAGATTGAGAATGAGCCTGCGACTGTTTAGATCTACTGCGAGACTCTGGTTTTGGTTGCGCGGGAGTAAATTTACCCGTGCGAGTCTGAATTACCCGCAATTGCTCTCGCGCTTGATTAATTTCTTTTAATTTTTCTTGCGCTTTTTGCTGCAACCGCTGATTCTCTTTCGGGATGCGATCGGGATGCCAAATAAAAGCCAAGTCCTTATACGCCTGGTTAATTTCTTCCAGGGAGGCTCCAGGCTCTAATCCAAGTACTCTGTAGCAGTGGTTCAGGTCTAACATTACTACTGCCGCATCCTCACTAGCTTGGTATTACCCATGATAGGCAGCTAATTGCGTATTCGCTACCTTCTTTTAGGCGATCGCCTAATAAGAAACTTAAACTAAACTTATCACTACTGAGACAACACTAGCTCAAGAAAGCAGGAGGCAGATGACAGCAGGATTTAATCTATACGGCATCAGCCAGTCGTGCTGATTCAACTATATAGTTATTCTTGCCATAATCCGCTACATTTTTTCTTGAATTCCCCAGCCTCCAGCCGCCAATTTTCCATGTCGAGTCATGCCATTTGATTTTCAATTGCCCAACGTGCTAGCTCAGTACGATTGTGCAATCCCGTTTTACCAAGCATATTAGACACGTGGCTTTCTACTGTCCGCTGACTCACATTCAGTTCTTCGGCAATATCGCGATTAGCTAGACCTCTCGCCACATATTGCACGACTTTTAGCTCTGTTTGCGTCAGATGCACGTCAAAAGGAACTTGAATTTTTGTCTCGTTTTCGCCGTTGCCACCTGATTGTTGTCTCTGGCGATAAGCTTGTTTAAGAGAAGCTTCCACTTGAGCCACTAGTTCCTCTGGCTCGAATGGTTTGACCATGTAGACATCAGCACCGATGTTTAAACCTTTGATTTTGTCTTGGCTTTGACCCTTGGCAGAAAGAAATAGAATCGGAATCCAACTGGTGCGTTCGTCCTGTCTTACCTGATTGACAAACTGATAGCCATCCATTTCTGGCATCATCACGTCACAGATAATCATATCTGGAATTTCCTGCTCCAGAACTTCTAAAGCCTCTCGCCCGTTTTCTGCGGTGATGACCTCATAGCCTCGGAATTCTAGGTAATCCTTGACGAGTAATATGAGGTTGGGGTCATCATCTATTAATAGCAGTCGCTTGTGCTCTTTTACGCTAGTTTCCTTCATGCTGCGCTTACTCGCCACAATTGAGTCAGTCGAACTTTTCAATAGCAGTTTCTCTTGCAATTTATCGGTTTGGTGGTATTTTACTGACCTCGGTCTCGCTGAATTGTAGTCGGAAAGCCATTTTAATCTTCAAAGAAGATTTATAGCTTTAGTGCTGCACTGCAACTGCAAAGATTTCAGTCTTAGTACGGACACCTAATGATACGCCCTATTTGGTATAACTTAGGCGATATCATTATATATTCTTTTTTCGGCGTTGTCGTATAAAACCTGATACAATAGCAAAATATACCTATCTTTATTTGAAAGAATCAGTAAAACCCACTAAAGTAGGAGCAAACGCCAAAATTTGTACTGAGAAAAGTCAGTCAATTTTGTTTGCTAAATCAAATATTCTTTGTAACTATCCTTAATAAACTGTGATGAGATGGGGTCTCGTGCAAAAGAACTGATGGCTTTTTAGTTATTTTGCCAAGTTATTTTGCCAATTCTATTGACTTCTCTGATGCTGCACTAGTTGTCATCAGCGATCGCGTCTGATGTCGGTTCTGGAAGAGGATGAACGAGAAAGGCATATTCGCGCACAATTTGGTTGCCGATGAGATGTTCTTGGATAATCCGTTCGATAACTTCGGGGGTTGCCTGACGATACCAAACCCCATCGGGATACACTACGAGAATTGGACCATTAGTACAGACGCGCAAGCAGTTAGCCTTCGTGCGAAAGATACAACTGGGGCGATCGCTCGTTGGTTTATCGAGTTTTAATTGTTTGAGGCGTTTTTTCAAGTAATCCCAAGATTCTAGGCTCGCTTCCTTAGAACAGCACTGCGGTAAAGTCTGGTCGGCACAAATAAAAACATGGCGTTGAATTTGCGGTAAACCTAAAGCCTGGACGCAAACAGCCAAAGCTTCATCATCTTTTGGTTTACAGGTTTCATCTTGGGGTGTCAGGTTGTCGGTCATTTGAGGAGTGAGGGAGAAAATCTCAGCTTCAGGGAATGAAACGGGTAAGTTACATAATTTACACGCATACACATTGCATTTTAAATTGTCTTGTTCCTCATTATCCCCTTGTCCTCCTTGTCCCCCTTGTCCCCCTTGTCCCCCTTGTCCCCCTTCGCCCCCTAATCCCCCTTGTCCCCCTTGTCCCCCTTGTCCCCCTTGTCCCCCGACTCTCTAGTTCGGAAACCCGTACAATCGAATTTGTTGCCACGATCTCTATCTTTTGGCTAAATTAGCACTCAGGAGTTGAGAGTGCTAACAAGGCAAGGAATTTGTATGGCAGCAGTATCTTTAAGCGTTTCTACAGTTAAGCCACTAGGCGATCGCGTATTTGTCAAAGTCAGCGCCTCAGAAGAGAAAACCGCTGGCGGTTTGTACTTGCCCGACACTGCTAAGGAAAAACCCCAAGTTGGTGAAATCGTCGCCATTGGTCCTGGTAAGCGTAATGATGATGGTTCTCGCCAAGAATTAGAAGTTAAGGTTGGAGACAAAGTTCTTTACTCTAAGTACGCTGGCACAGACGTAAAGCTAGGTACAGATGAGTACGTGCTGTTGTCTGAGAAAGACATTTTAGCAGTTGTTAGCTAATCGGTAATGGGTAATGGGTAATGGGAGATCCACAACTACCAATTACCAACTACCAATTCACAAAATCTAAAATCCAAAATCTAAAATCCAAAATCGCAAGACAACTATGGCAAAGCGCATTATTTACAACGAAAACGCTCGTCGCGCCCTAGAACGGGGTATGGACATTCTAGCTGAAGCGGTAGCCGTTACGCTGGGTCCAAAGGGTCGTAACGTGGTGCTAGAGAAAAAGTTTGGCGCACCGCAGATCGTCAATGATGGCGTAACCATCGCTAAAGAAATTGAATTAGAAGATCACGTAGAAAACACTGGTGTATCTCTAATTCGTCAAGCTGCTTCCAAAACCAATGACGCTGCGGGTGATGGTACAACCACTGCAACCGTATTAGCTCACGCCATTGTAAAAGAAGGCTTGCGTAACGTTGCTGCGGGTGCAAATGCAATTTCCCTCAAGCGCGGGATCGATAAAGCGGCTAACTTCCTAGTAGAAAAGATTGCCGAACACGCTCGTCCTGTAGAGGATTCTAAAGCGATCGCTCAAGTCGGTTCGATTTCTGCTGGTAACGATGAAGAAGTTGGCAGCATGATCGCTGAAGCGATGGATAAGGTGGGTAAAGAAGGTGTCATTTCCCTAGAAGAAGGGAAGTCCATGACAACCGAACTAGAAATCACCGAAGGGATGCGCTTTGACAAAGGTTACATCTCTCCCTACTTCGCTACCGATCCCGAACGGATGGAAGCTGTTCTAGACGAACCTTTCATTTTGATTACCGACAAGAAAATTGCTTTGGTACAAGATTTAGTCCCCGTACTAGAGCAAGTTGCACGTTCTGGTCGTCCGCTGCTGATTTTGGCAGAAGATATTGAAAAAGAAGCGCTAGCAACCCTAGTTGTTAACCGTCTGCGTGGCGTACTCAACGTAGCTGCGGTCAAGGCTCCTGGGTTTGGCGATCGCCGCAAGGCTATGCTGGAAGATATCGCTATCCTCACTGGTGGTCAATTGATTACTGAAGATGCTGGTCTGAAGCTGGATAACACCAAGCTAGACATGCTCGGTAAAGCACGCCGGATCACCATTACCAAAGACAACACCACAATTGTCGCTGAAGGTAACGAACAAGCTGTTAAGGCTCGTTGCGAACAGATTCGCCGTCAAATGGACGAAACCGAATCTTCCTACGACAGAGAAAAGCTACAAGAGCGCTTAGCTAAACTAGCTGGTGGCGTTGCTGTGGTCAAAGTCGGTGCTGCAACTGAAACCGAAATGAAAGACCGCAAACTACGCCTGGAAGACGCGATTAACGCTACCAAAGCCGCCGTAGAAGAAGGTATCGTTCCTGGTGGTGGTACAACCTTGGCTCACTTAGCTCCTCAGTTGGAACAGTGGGCAAGTAGCAGCCTCAAGGGTGAAGAATTAATCGGTGCATCAATTGTAGCTCGCGCTCTAACTTCTCCCCTGAAGCGGATTGCTGAAAACGCAGGTCAAAACGGTGCGGTCATCGCCGAGCGCGTCAAGGAAAAAGATTTCAATATCGGCTTCGACGCTGCTAAAAACGAGTACGTCGATATGTTTAGCGCTGGTATTGTTGACCCTGCTAAAGTGACTCGTTCCGCGCTGCAAAATGCTGCTTCTATCGCTGGTATGGTGCTGACAACTGAGTGTATCGTGGTTGATAAGCCTGAACCAAAAGATGGCGCTCCTGCTGGTGCTGGCGCTGGTATGGGTGGCGGAGATTTCGATTACTAAAGTTTGTTAGAGGTAGGCTACTGTTTACCTCAATTGTGAAGAATACAGCTGCTTCCCTTGGGAGGTGGCTGTTTTTTTATAAAGTCAAAAGTCAAAAGTTAAAAGTCAAAAAACCGATCGCATTTGTATTTTACGTGCCACCTGCATCCATCTCTGTTTAAAATTTCTACCATTTTCCAAAACAGAAGCTATTGACTATATCTATGGCTAGGCGACAGACAGGAAAATGTTAATTTAATCTCAAGTTAATCGAGCGAGAACGCAGAGAGATGCTCCACCGCCAAACACCAACAGGAATAATTGCGATCGCACAACCAACTCATGCTTGGATTGCAGGTTGTCTGGCACAAGCTTGGGGAAATCAAGATTTTGGGAATTTTACGCCTAGAGAAGAAGTTTGTCTTGGTGCGGCAATACACGATATTGGTTGGGTCTTTTGGGAAAACGAACCGACTTTAAATCTCCAGACGGGTTATCCCCATAATTTTATGGAACTCCCTTCAGAAATCTCGGTTAAGATTTGGTCTGGTGTCAAGCATTTAACTTCGTCTTACGGTAGATATGCAGCGTTATTGGTTTCGCTCCACGGTACGGGATTGTTTGAGCGCTTCCGAAAATGGGAAAATTCACCTGAATCTACTCAGTTAGTAGAAGAATATTTGCAGCAAGAATATGCTTATCAAAAACAGCTCGTTAATTATTTACAGAATGACTCTTACTATGCAAATCATACAACTCCAGAAGTAATTCAACGCAATCGCAAATTAGTAGCAATTTGGGATTTATTATCACTTGCTTTATGTATGGGACTGCGAGAGGAAAGGCAATTTCATGATATTCCTACTGCATCTGGGGAAACGACTCTGACTCTAAGTCCTGTAGATGATAATTTTGACAAAATTAAAGTTGAACCTTGGGCATTTGAACGAGATGAAGTAAAACTCAATTATGATGGGCGAGTTTTAAATGAAAAGGTTACCGATGAAACTCAAATGCGTCAGGCTTTGGCAAATGCAGAATGGGTAAATATGTCTACTGTTTTGATTCCAATGTAGAAACGTTATGTAGAGACGTTACATGTAACGTCTCTACATTGAATTGGAATTTATTCCCGAGCATTTCTCGTAATTTCAATTGAAATTCTGCCGCTAAAATCTGGTATGGGTGCGGCGGGTTTAGATAATTTTACTTTAACTTGTTCTATCCCCTTCACTGCTAAAATAGATTCCGCGATCGCTGTTGCTAGTTTTTCGACTAATGCAAACTTAGAAGTCTTAACTAAATGCTGAACATTACTAATAATATTACGATAATCGATTGTGTCTTCAATAGCATCGCTCTTACCCGCCACTGACAGATCTAACCACAGCGTTACATCAACCTCAAACCATTGTCCTAATATCTGTTCTTCTGGTAAATATCCAGTATAACCATAACAGCAGATTTTTTCTAGATGAATGCAGTCCATAGAATTAGGGTAATTGGTAATTGGTAATTGGTAGAATTTGTGTTAAATTAATTATATTTTACAGTGCGAAAGTAAGACTTGAATTGGATGTAAAGGTACGAAACTATCAAAGCGTTTTATCTGAGAACGGCAAGAGTAACCAGTAGCTAAACAAAATTTTCTCTGTTCTACATCGGATGAAATTTGCCGTCTCCAGCTCATAGCATAAATTCCTTGAGATTCATTATAGTGTTCGGCTTCATGTCCGTAAATACCCGCCATGCCACAACAGCCTGTAGCAACTAAACTCAAAGGAATTTTTAACATTTGAAAAATCTGCTGCCATTGTTTTTGTGAGTTTAAAGCAATCGTTTTTTCGGTACAGTGACCGAATAAGTAATAACGATCTGATTCAGATATGCGATCGCCAATTTTTTGCTTTAACCTCGCTTGGTTTTCCCACAAAAATTCTTGCAATAACTGCACTCGAAAGCTTGCTTTTAAACCTTTAATTTTGATATACTCATCTCGGTAGGTTAGGACAATACTAGGTTCAATTCCTACAAGGGGAATTTCTAGTTTTGCTAATTGATTTAAATAGTCAGTATTTTTTTGCGCGATCGCTTGAAATGTTTTTAAAAACCCTTTAACGTGCAATGTCTTTCCATTCACGAAAAAAGGTGGAACGTACACTGTATAACCTAACTCGCGCAAGCAATCGTAAGTATCGAGAACTATTTGCGATTCGTAAAAGCTGGTAAAAGCGTCTTGCAATAAAATAACGCTGTTTGCTCGTTCTAACTTGCTAAGAGTAGATAATTTCTCTAAATCAAAAACTGGTGCTTGTCTTTGTTTTAATCCCTGTCTGACAGTCAGCGTGCTGATTGCGGGTGGATCGACCATTCGCACGAATTTTTGAATTAACCAGCGCGTCACGAAGTTTTGAGTCAGAAAATTGAATAAGACAGGTGCGTGAGATTGCCAATTGGCGAGAGTTTCAATATTCCCAACGAAATAATCGCGCCAATGCCTCAGATAGCGGGTGTGGTAAAGTTCGAGAAATTGTGCTTTCAGACTGGGAATGTCTACATGAATCGGACATTGACTAGCGCACGCTTTACAGGAGAGACAACCGTGCATTCCGTTATACACTTCATGGGAATAGTCATAACTTCCCCAGATCTTAGTTAAATTATTCCAGAACTTGAGGGGTAAACTTCCAGATTTTTCTATTTCTTCACTTTTATTGATGGCTAATTGCCGCAACCATTCTCTCATCAAACTGGCACGACCTTTAGGCGAGTGAATGCGATCGCCTGTAATTTTGGCAGACGGACACATGACATCATCGGGATTGTAGTTAAAGCACGCGCCATTACCGTTACAGCTAAAAGCAACTTCGTATTGCGATCGCACTTCTTTTGCAACTTGGCGATCGAAATGTCCCCGTAAAGGTGCTTCGACTCGTACCACTTCGTTATAACTGGCGTTTGGTGCGACAATTTTGCCTGGATTTAAGCGATTTTCAGGATCGAAAGCTGCTTTGATTTTGCCTAAATCGGGATAGAGTTCGCCAAAAAAGGTAGGAGTATATTCGCTGCGAAAACCTTTACCGTGTTCTCCCCACATTACACCACCATATTTTCTGACCAACGCCACAACTTTGTCAGATAATTCTCCGATCAGTGCTTCATCTTGTGGTACTTTCAGGTCTAGTGCTGGTCGAACGTGCATACAGCCTACGTCTACATGACCGTACATGGCATAATCGAGCTGATAGGCATTGAGTAAAGTTTGAAATTCGCAAATATAGTTAGCTAGACACGCTGGCGGAACTGCGGTATCTTCAATAAAAGCAATTGGTTTGCGATCGCCTTTAGTATTACCAAGGAGTCCTACACCACGTTTGCGTAAGTCCCATAAATGAGAAATTTCTGTTTCGTTTTGCGCCAAATAATAACCAGTTGGTTGCTGAGGCTGGTTTCGATTTAAGGTAATGCTTTGGCAGATTCGAGTAAGTTTCTGTGCTAATTCCTCTAAGTCGTCACTGCTAAACTCAACTAAGTTGATTGCTTTTGCACCTAGAATAAAATGTTTGACTTTTTCATAAATCTCATCTTGTCTCGCCAGACTGAGAATTTTTTCGTCAATGGTTTCTATAGCTGCGGGTGCAAAAGCTAATAAAGTCTCTGCTGCAAATAAAGCATCGTTAAAACAGTTATAGTGAATGGCTATTAATTTTTTATATTTAGGAATCGGAGTTAACTTTAATTTGGCTTCGGTAATAATAGCAAGCGTTCCTTCCGAACCTGCTAAAAGCCAGTTTAGATTAAATGTTTGTTCTGGCGGTGAATAAACCTTTGCCAAGTTATATCCCGTCATAAATCGAGGCATTTTAGGAAAACTTTGCTCGATGATTTTTTGCTTGGTTGTAACAATTTCATTAACTTGACTGTAAATATGTCCGATGCTATTTGGTTGTTGCTTTAGATGATTTAATGTATAAAGGTTAATAGCGTGCGATCGCCCCCCAGTCCCATCTGCTAAAACCCAATTTAACTCTAAAATATGGTTGCTAGTGCGTCCGTAAATCCGCGAACCTTGACCGCAAGCATCAGTATTAATCATACCTCCAATCGTCGCACGGTTACTAGGAGATAAAGACGGTGCAAAAAATACTCCATAAGGCTTTAGTTCGGCATTCAATTTATCCAAAACTACCCCTGGCTGCACTCGTACCCATCCCTGTTCCAGATTTATTTCTAAAATCTGGTGCATGTACTTAGAACAATCAATAATAATTCCAGGGGAAAGCGATTGACCGTTAGTTCCCGTTCCTCCACCTCTGGGTGAGAAAGTTACAGATTTAAATGGTTCTTGCTGTGCTAATTGAAATAAATGCACTAAATCTTGTTCGGATTTAGGATAGACAACCGCTTGCGGTAAAATTTGATAGATACTATTGTCAGTTGACATCATCAATCGACTGGCAAAATCGGGGCGAATTTCTCCTGAAAATGGTGTTTTCGCCAGTGCATCTAAAAAAAGTAGATATTCGGGTTTTAAGTTGTCCTTTAGATTTAGCTTGGGAATCATAATTATACGCAATCTACTAATAAAGCTTTTAAAAGAGTTGATGACAGCAATCGGTTAAATATTTACTAGAGATTATTTATACTGAAACTCATATATTGCTACCTCACTATTTTGCGATCGCTCTTGACTGATAACTGGTAACTGATAACTGATAACTGTAAATGAAGTTAATTCGCCTTTTTCTCAGCGCCTCTTGGCAAAGTATCACTTTAGCAGTGCTGACTAGTGTACTCAGCGGTGCGAGTAGTGCTGGAATTATTGCCCTAATTAACACATCATTGCGAGTAACCAATCACGTCAACCCAGTTCTAGCACTAGGATTTGTAGCACTTTGCCTCATACTGCTAATCTCAACGGCAACATCTCAAGTCTACATTGCTCGATTAGCAGAACGGATTATTTTCGATCTTCGACTGCATTTGACGAGTCAAATTTTAGCTTGTCCTCTACGACAGCTAGAAGAAATTGGGATTCCACGACTGCTGGCGGCTTTAACACAAGATATTGAGATAATTGCCAATGCATCTGTCCTCATCTCTATGCTTTGTGTTTTCGTAGCATTGTTGCTAGGTTGCTTATTGTATTTGAGTTGGCTGTCGTTACCGCTATTTAGCTTAACAATGGTGCTGATGCCATTAGGTGTTTTTAGCAACCAATACTTAATTTATCGCGGTAGACATTTCTTAAAATTTGCTCGTGAAGAACAAGACAGGCTGTTTCAGCACTTCCATACCGTAACTGAAGGAATTAAAGAACTAAAACTGCACCAGCAGCGAAGACAGGCTTTTTTAGTAGAAGACTTGCAAGCAACAGCCGTGCGATCGCAACATTATCGCATAACCGCAGCCAATTCATTTGCGATCGGTGGTAGTTGGGGATTAGTGGCGCTGTTCGTTCTAATTGGACTATTCCTATTCGTCGTACCGTTGCTATTTGCGGTTCCCAATGCGGTATTGTCTGGTTATGCTTTGACGCTAATTTTCATGCTGACACCCATCCGTGGCGTACTCAACGCGCTACCGGAACTGCTACGAGCTAATATTGCACTAGAAAAAATTAATACATTGGGACTCTCGTTAAACTCACCCAGTACTGAAGTAGGAAAACTACCAGTAGCAATTCAAAATCCTGATTGGCAATCGTTACGAATAACTGGAGTAACCCATGCCTATAAAGGAGAACGAGAAGACAACCACTTTACTCTAGGACCGCTCAATTTGACTTTATCGCCTGGAGAACTAATATTCATCGTAGGTGGTAACGGTAGCGGTAAATCAACCCTCGTAAAGTTGTTGACTGGACTATACGCGCCTGAAACTGGAAGGATAGAATTTGACGGACAAACTATTACTGATGCTAACCGAGAGTGGTATCGTCAGCAGTTTTCGGTAGTGTTTTCAGATTTCTATTTATTCGATCGCCTTTTGGGATTAGATAATTTAAAGAGTGGCGATCGCATAGCACAAGAATACCTCGAAAAATTACATCTCGATCGCAAAGTTGAAATTGATAATGGAGTATTCTCTAGCACTGCACTTTCTCAAGGACAACGCAAACGTCTAGCACTCCTCACAGCATATCTAGAAGATCGAGCGATTTACGTCTTTGACGAATGGGCTTCCGACCAAGATCCGGCATTCAAAAAGATTTTCTATACTCAACTTTTACCAGAACTGAGAAGCCGAGGCAAGGCAGTTGTAGCAGTCAGCCACGACGATCGCTATTTCGATTTAGCAGACCGGATCGTAAAATTAGATTACGGCAAGATCGAATATGACAAAAATATGCATTGAATATGTGTTGCTAGTAGTTCGCGCACACGTCGATTTGCAATTCGTTGGCAACTACCTCAATCTACTTGCGTCAACCCTAGATATTTTGTTAAATAAGGCGAAAACACCTCATAAATCAACGTCAAAGGCTTTCCATGATGCCAGAACAAGTAGTGACGACCCCAAAAGGGTCCCTTGTGTTGAAATCCTGCTTCTAAAGCCTCTGAGTGACCGTAATAAACTCCTTGCACGTCCCGATATAGCTCAGTCCGCAAACGCGCTAGACTAGCCCAAATTGGTAAGGAACGATTTTGTAAATATTCATCTACGTGGCTGGCTTCCCACCAAGATGCAGCATATGCCAAACGCTGACCTGATTGTTTGCGCAACCACACTTGTCGTCTCAATCTCGGTCCTGGTACGGCTTCAATGATACTTGGTGCATCATCTAAATCCATGCCAACTACTGACATATCAATCACGTCAACTTCCGTGGGTTCCCCAGTTAGCAATTGTAAATGGCGTGTAGGAGAACCATCACCTAACAAAAGTAACTGCCAAGCTGGAGCAAGACGAGTATGAGGCAAGCCTGGTTGTATAGTGTTCTCATCGCCTTCCCAAATGGGTGAGAGACGATGCCAAGACTTAGGTAGTACCTGCTTATCTGTAAAGTTATAAGTCGCAGTCAATTTGTTTACAAAAATTCATGACTTTCTTATTAATATAACAGGAGTCAGGAGCCAGGAGTCAGGAGTCAGAAGAAAGACTTGCAGGTACGAGCAATTGGAAGGGCTGAAGAGGATTTAACACTAACTACTCTTCACTGCTCCCTACTCCCAGCTCGTCCCTGCTCCCTGAAAAAATGCGGATGGCGAGACTCGAACTCGCAAGGCAAAGCCACACGCCCCTCAAACGTGCGCGTATACCAATTCCGCCACATCCGCGCTTGCAGATATATAATTTAGCATACTTGTGGAGCAAGACCAGCAAAGTTGAACAAAAAAGAGGCGATCGCTCGTGCCAAAATAATTACGAATTACGAATTACGAATTACGAATTCTGCCAACCCCTATGCTGATGATACCGACATCCTTTGCTGGAAGATGCGCTTTGACAAAATTCTGATTGCTAACCGAGGGGAAATCGCCCTGAGAATTCTCCGTACTTGTGAAGAAATGGGAATTGCGACGATCGCGGTACACTCAACCGTAGACCGCGACGCGCTCCACGTCCAATTAGCTGATGAAGCGGTGTGTATTGGCGAAGCTCCCAGTAGCAAAAGTTATCTCAACGTCCCTAGTATTATTGCCGCAGCTCTGACGCGCAACGCGACTGCCATCCATCCTGGTTATGGCTTTTTAGCGGAAAATGCGAAATTTGCGGAAATTTGTGCCGACCACCAGCTTGCCTTTATTGGACCAACCCCAGAAGCAATTCGAGCTATGGGCGATAAATCCACAGCGAAGGAAACGATGATCGCGGCGGGAGTCCCTACCATCCCTGGGAGTGATGGGTTAGTCAGAGACGAAAAAGAAGCGCGGGAGATCGCGCGTCAAATTGGCTACCCAGTCATGATTAAAGCCACTGCTGGCGGTGGTGGCAGGGGAATGCGTCTGGTTCGCAGCGATGAAGATTTAGGGCGATTATTTTTAGCGGCTCAAGGAGAAGCAGAAGCCGCCTTTGGCAACCCTGGTCTGTATGTCGAGAAATTTGTCGATCGCCCGCGCCATATTGAGTTTCAAATCTTAGCAGATAGCTACGGCAATGTCGTCCACTTGGGCGAACGGGACTGTTCGATCCAGCGCCGCCACCAAAAGCTATTGGAAGAAGCTCCCAGCCCTGCCTTAACCCCCGAATTACGGGAGAAAATGGGAACAGCCGCGGTAATGGCTGCAAAGTCGATTAATTACATCGGTGCGGGGACGGTAGAGTTTCTCCTGTCGCAAACTGGAGAATTTTACTTCATGGAAATGAATACGCGGATTCAAGTCGAGCATCCCGTCACGGAAATGATTACAGGACTTGACTTAATTGCCGAACAAATCCGCGTTGCCCAAGGGGAAAGCCTGCAATTCACCCAAGAGCAGGTAAAGTTGCGGGGACACGCGATTGAATGTCGGATTAATGCTGAAGATCCAGACCGAGATTTTCGTCCCGCACCAGGACGGATCAGTGGCTATCTCGCTCCTGGAGGACCAGGAGTCAGGATGGATTCTCACGTTTACACCGATTATCGCATCCCGCCTTACTACGATTCTCTGATTGGTAAGCTGATCGTCTGGGGACCAGACCGTCCGACTGCAATTAGGCGAATGCGACGCGCCTTGCGGGAATTCGCCCTCACAGGCGTACCGACGACTATCGGCTTTCACCAACGGATTTTAGATACTCCAGAGTTTCTCAAGGCAGAGGTTTACACCAATTTTGTCGAGCAGGTGATGTTGAAGAAATAGATCGGTAGAGACGTTACATGTAACGTCTCTACATAAAATTTCAATGCATCAGCATCATCAGCAGTCCTTGCTGACCGAGCAGAATTTCTCGCAACAGGCTAAAAATTCCGACCCAGATGATGGGGGTAATATCCACACCGCCTATGGGTGGTACAAGTTTTCGCATCGGTACTAACAAGGGATCTGTTGGCATGGCAATTAAGTTGTATGGAAAACGCTTAAGGTCTATTTGGGGAAACCAAGTCAGCACGATGCGGAAGATAAATAGCAGAATCATTAAGCCGAGAAAGATCCCCAGCACCAAATTTGCGATCGCAGCAGTTGTCATATATGGTCATTGGTAATTGGTAATGGGTAATTGGTAGTTGGCAAGAGGTAAGAAGCAAATTTAGATGTCTAACTTACGACTTACGACTTACGACTTACGACTTACAACTTTACCCTGTCACTTAAATAGATTTTGCCACTAAAATCGAGGATTAGTGGTGGAGCAACTATTGTGGGTGGTGTGAGAAATGCGCCGTTCAGCCTCTTGGCAGCGTTTAGCGATTTACGGTTTGAGCGGTCCTGTTATTGCTCTGAATATTTGGTTATTGAGTCAAGCTTTTCAATATTTTCAGCATACGATCGCCGTATTGACGATCGCGGCTATTTTGGCTTTTCTACTCAATTACCCAGTCCGGTTTTTCGAGCGAGTTGGCTTTAGCCGCTCTCAGGCAGTCATCGTCGTTCTATTTTTGAGTTTAGTCTTGTTGGTGGCGATCGGTCTAACTCTAGTACCATTGGTCTACGACCAAACGATCGAATTGATTCAAAGAATTCCCGATTGGTTAAATACAATTCAAACACAGTTGGGAAGACTAGATAGCTGGGCGCGGGTAAGAAAGTTACCTCTCGATCTGAGCGGTTTTAGCAATCGCGTTAACGATACGATTGAAAGACGCTTGCCATCTATACCAGAACAGGCGTTTGGAGTTGCCCTCGGGACGCTGTCGTGGTTAATCGAGACAATTTTAGTGGTGGTACTGGCATTTTACATGCTGCTCTACGGCGATCGCCTCTGGCGCGGTCTCATTAGCTTCCTACCACCAGAGATTGGACTTCCGTTTAGTGCTTCCTTGCGACTCAATTTTCAAAATTTCTTTCTGACTCAACTATTACTGGGGTTATTCATGTTTGCCGCTTTAACCCCAATTTTCGTAGTTCTCAACGTGCCATTTGCTCTATTGTTTGCCCTTTTAATTGGTGTAGCTGAACTCATCCCATTTATTGGCGCTAGCTTGGGCATTGGTACAGTCACGCTGTTAGTCATGGTGCAAAATTGGTTGCTGGGGTTGCAAGTTGCTTTGGCGGCAATTGTGTTGCAACAAATTAAAGATAACGTGCTAGCACCTAGATTGATGGGCAATTTTACGGGACTCAACCCAATTTGGATCTTTATTGCCATCTTGACTGGCGCTGAAATGGGTGGTTTTTTGGGTGCAATTGTAGCTGTTCCCCTGGCTGGTACGATTAAAAATACTATTGATGCAATTCGTAACCTGCGGCGTTCTACTGTAGCGGCTAAAATTACCATCACGCATGAGGATGCGGCTTCTACTGAAGGGAAAGACAATCTCAGTTTTTGATTTATATTAAGGTGGACAATACCCACCCTACTTTTATCATTCGCCCCAAATTTGACACAGAATTGTTCTTTTTCGAGCGCCGTCTAATTCAAAAAATAAAACTGATTGATAGGTTCCTAATCCAAGTTTTCCATCGACTATGGGAATAATTTCGTTATTATTAAGCATCATCGCCATTAAGTGCGAGTGAGCATTTATCGGCTCGTCTTCCGGGATATTTTTTCTTAAGTGCAAGTCGTTATGCAAGTAGCGTTCTGATTCGGGTACTAATTTGCTTAAAAAAACTTTGATATCTTCTAGTAATCTTTCTTCGTCTTCATTAATCGCTAATGCGGTCGTAGTATGACGAGAAAAGACTAAAACTTGTCCATTACTAATTCCTGTGGCGGATACTATCTTCTCAATTGCTGGTGTAATATTGTGAATATTAATTCCTTGAGTGGTTTCGATTTCAATGAATTTATTAATGATCGGCACGGTAGTCGGTAAATGGTAATGGGTAATTGGTAGTTGGTCATGAGTGAATGGCTGGTGGCTGAATTCTTTTCTAGTCACCAGCCACTAGCCACGAGTCACTGATAACTAATAACTGAAAGTTAACCCGGACTTACTGACTTATTAAAGCGCGATCGCTAAACTTAGGAACAGTCTGCATTTCTCCTTCCCTCCTCGTAGCTATGCAGAAATTAAGCATTTAGTCAAGATGATGAGTGTTTTTCAACAACTTCGATTATTTAAAGCGATCGCTTCAGTAAAAACAATTTTAGTCGCAACAATGTGTGTAAGCTGCTGGTATTCTACCCCAGCTAGAGCGCAACCTAAATCTTTAAATCTCGTCCTCAGTTCTGAGGGAATGCCTTCTTTTGCTCGTTTGATGCAGCAAGCTGAGTCACAGACTAGCAAGTTAATTCAGCAAGAGTTCGAGCGAAAACCCAAAGTTACAGAAATCACTGTAACGGTAGTAGGCGATCGCAATGGGCAACAAGTCCCTTTACTCCATACTCAAGTCTCGCGAGTCGATTGGCGATCGCAACCCGTGTTGAGTCACTGGACGAGATACTTCAGCAACTCCGCACTTTTGTTAGGCTTTTCCTCATCGCCAAATGGAACTGCAACCGATAGTCAGCGTACTCCTGCGAATGTAAATACTGCGCGTAGGTTAAAAGAAGACGATCCCGCCTATCGCGATGACTAATTGAAATGAGAAATGTACGTAATTCTGCAAATTTTGATTTTTTTATACACACCGATCTATTGTTGCGATCGCAGAGGTGACGCGGAGAAAATTGTTTAAACAACAAAGTATATCCGATAGGCTCGCATTTAAACTACTAGCTGAATTGAGAAAATAGCTTTCAGCAAGCAAACTAAATTTTGCAAATTGATGACTAGATATATTTGCTTATTGTGTTCTATATAAAGTTAACTATAGCAACCTAATGTAAAAAAATGACTCAGTATTAACCAGGCGATTAACTCACCTTAATGTTGCGGGATTATCGTAACAGAGGCAACAATATTTGTTTGAAAATAAGTCCCTGTCTTAATAATTAGTAGTAGAGAAAAAGCGAGAGCGCGTCTTTTGGTTACAGCTCAATCCAAGCTTTTGTTTGATATGTTTGTAATTAAAAATACATAAGCTAATAGAAAAGGCGCGAGCATAGTTATCGCGTTGAAACCTGAAGGAACCAAGAGCTAATAGCACTCTGCACTCTCTACTAATAATTGCAATACAGACGTTTTCAAACTTGAGGATCTGGCGATTCCGAATCAAGAGGGAGTTTCATGTCTAGAATTACTCGGAGGCAGCTGTTAGTTTTCTTCGGTGCGGGTGTTGGTGCTGCTGCTTTCTCACCCGTGCTAGAGAATAAACTGTTTGGTGCTGGTTCTAACGCTGCCCAAGCAGCTGAGGCTTTATCGTTCACCCCTGTACGATTGCCCCATCCGTTACCCATTTATCAACAACTGCCTAGTTACCTACCAGCAGGCAGTGAAAAAGGGCAAGTTTTACAACCATCGACAGATGCGAGATTGACGAAATATACCGTCTACGATGATGTCATCGTACCACCAGAATACGAGCGGTACGTCATTGTTGGCTGGGGCGATCGCGTCTTCCCCAACCCAGACGATTATTTTGGTTACAACTGCGACTACACTGGCTTCGTGCCAATTAACGGAACCAAAGTTAGGGGAAAAGAAAACGACATTGGTAATGGCATCCACTACGACGGCATTGCTGTTAAAGACGGCTACTTGTGGGTGAACCACGAATACGTCTCCTACCCCATTTCTCTTCTCGCGCCTGAAACCCCAGAAGATTTGGCAGGGTTTTCCGAATCTTTCCCTTATTTAGGAATCAATATCAGCGAGAAAAACCGCACCCTGCTAGGTGAGTTTCTCTACAACATGGGTGGCTCGATTGTCAGAATTCGCCAAGGTGATGACAGACGTTACAGCGTTGTCAAAGACCCGAAAAATCGCCGCATCCACACCCTGTCAGGCTTGGGAATCAATAGCGATCGCACTGATGCTTACAAAGAAGTCACATCCTGGGGTGAAAAAAGCTACCAGAAAGGCGATCTCAACTACCTCATCGGTACGGGTACGGCTGCTAAGGACGTGTTTGAAGCCATCAACACCGATGGATTGGGGAGCAAAATCATCGGTACGGGACACAACTGTTCTGGTGGTACGACTCCCTGGGGAACGATCGTGTCCGCAGAGGAGAACTTCCAAGCTAGTGAAGCGTTCTTCGTCGGAGTTACAGAAGCAGTTCTACCTAACGGTACGCAGACAGAATACACCGAAGGCACGACTGGAGCTGAATTCGGGATGGTAGGGGAAAAATACGGCTGGATGGTCGAAATCGATCCCGCCGATCCCAAATGGCGATCGCGCAAACATACTGCTCTCGGTCGCTTCCGTCATGAGAATATCACTATGGTGGCGGAGTCTGGCAAAAAACTCGTTGCCTATATGGGTGACGATCGCCGTGGCGGACACACCTATAAATTTGTCAGTGCAGGGAAGGTCAAATCCCCTGAAGACAAGAAAAATAGCGAACTATTCGAGACGGGTACGCTCTACACTGCTCGTTACAATCCTGACGGTACGGGTGAATGGCTACCGTTAGAGATTGGTGCGAGTACCAATCCCATTTCCCCTTCCACACTTGGCTCGGTGGAAATTCAAGCCTTGGGTGAAGCGACGCGCGACGCACTGCTACCACTACCGCGACGCAACGGCATTGCCGCACAAACAAAAGACGGTGGTAAGTACAACATCACCACTGAGAATGAAGCTACGGCTTTAAAGGACTACCAAGGTAAGAAACTCTCAGATTTCTATACCAGTCAAGGCGCGGTGTTAGTTGATGCCTTTTTAGCTGCTAACTTGATTGGTGGTACTCCTACCGCTCGTCCTGAAGATTTGGAAATTAATCCTCGCAATTCAAGGGAAGTCTTCATCGCTTATACCGATGGTGCGCCAGGTAGCGATGGTTATCCAGATTCTCGGATATTTGTTGTCTCTAAGTACAGCAAAGATGTCAACGCCGGACAGCCTTCAGGAGAACTGTTTAAGATTACTGAAAACAGTTCCGATAATACAGGTCTAACTTTCCGTTGGGAACGCTTAGCCAAAGGTGGGGAAGCAGGAGCCGAGCCAGGAGACGGTTTTGCTAACGTGGATAACCTTGCTTTCGACAGCCAAAATAACGTTTGGGGTGTCACGGATATGTCTACTGGCTCTCACAACGGTTTTGGTGAAGGAGCAGCAGCAAAACCACTCAACATCGACCATACAGTAGTTGGAGCTGTGGTAGAAGGTGCGTCCTCCGATCTCAACATTCAAACATCCGATTTAATTGGAGTTTTCGGTAATAACTGGCTGTTCTACATTCCTCTAGATGGTGAGAATGCAGGGCAGATCGTACCCTTTGCCTACGGTCCGCCGCGCTGCGAAATGACAGGACCTACCTTTGTCAGCGATACCTTAATTATCTGCGTGCAGCACCCTGGGGAGAACGTTCCTTTCAATCCACCTCAAAGTCTCAATCGCGACATTGAAATGCTGAATTTAGATGGAACTCTGTTTACGCAAAACAGAACTGTCCCACGCGGTAGTAATTGGCCCAGCAATTTAGCTGGAGATCTTTATGGACCACCCCGTCCTTCCGTAATCGGCATTCGCCGTAAAGGTGGTAAAGGCGATCGCTTTGTTTAACAGTTATCAGTTATTAGTTATCAGTTATCAGTGACCAGTTAATTTCAACTTACGACTTACGACTTGTAACCAGTGACTGGCTATTAGTAGGGTGGGTAATACTGACCCTACTTTTTTGTTGCTAAATTATAAAAAATTTCTTCATTTATTCACTCAGATAAGTTTCCTTAAGTTATCTTGCAAATGACTTCATGATAATCCTACATGGGAGTATTTAGCATTAGGACGATCGCGCTTATCTGGGTTATGCGATCGCCTTAGTATTAGCTCCCAACTTTCTCATTTGTCGGATCGCAATCGGGAAAAAGCGGTTGAAGATAGCGAATTAAAATGTGTTTGGTTTCAGTCACGATCTGCTGTCGTAACCGTTCTGTTTGGGCAAGGGATAATAGCTGTAACGCTCCAGTAATTTCTACGCTGACTAAAGCCGCTAGCTGGCGTTGCTCTGGTTCCATCTGCGGTTGTCGCAAGGCAAAAAAAGCTTCTAAATGTGCCACAATTTCGCGATCGGCACGTTGATTCACCGCCTGTAACTCAGGAGAAACTCGCGATCGCAACATAATTGCTTGCGCCCCTGGTACGGTCGTGAAAAAATCATCAAACGCTTCGACTGTATCGCTGACCACCTGAGCCAGAGGTCGATCTACTGTTGAGGAATTGAACTTAGTGACAAATAAATCCCGCATTTGCTCGGCATATCTCTCTGCCAAGGCGTATAAAACCGCAGATTTATCTGGAAAAAAGCGATAAAGCGAGCCAATAGAAGTATTTGCCCGTTGTGCGATCGCCTCCGTAGAAGCTGCTTCATAGCCAACTTCGGCAAACACTGCGGCGGCGGCTTGCAGAATTTGCTCAAATCTTTTTCTGCTACGGGATTGTTGCGGTAAATGCCTGGAAGTCATGGATCGATAATCGTACGGTCGGGTTTATCTGTCTCTCTTGACAAACGTGAGGATTTCTCAGATTATGCAAATATGAGGATTCCTCACGTTTAGAAGGGCGATCGCTAATTATGGCATTCAGTAAACCCCACACCCTAACCTTATGCTGAGAGAAATCGATCGAAATATCTGGGTTGGCGAACGGCAACTTAAGTTTTTAGGTCTAGAAGTGGGAACGAGAATGACAGTAATTCGCCTTGACAATGGCGAACTTATAATTATTTCTCCCATTGATGTTGATGAAACAACTATTCAGCAAATTAACGCACTGGGTCACGTCACCACAATTATCGCGCCAAATTGCTATCATCATCTTTTTCTCAACAACTTCAAGTCGATTTATCCTAATGCCGAGATTTGGATTGCTCCAGGTTTAGACTTGAAAAGACCAGATATAAAGAGCGATCGCATCCTTAGCGAATGTGGTAAAATCGGCGATTTGAATGAAGTTGAATATCTTTTATTTGCGGGATTTCAAACTATAGGTATCGACAATTCGGGAATATTAAATGAAATTGTATTTTGGCATCGAGAAAGCCAAACTTTGGTATTGACAGATACAGCATTTCATGTCGATGCTAGTTTTCCTTGGCAAACACAATTAGTTTTCAGAATTATAGGAGGCGATCGCTCCTTAGAACCAACCAGATTAGAAAAACTTGCTTCTCGTGATAAAGAAAAGGTAAAACAGTCAATTCAAAAAGTTCTCTGCTGGGATTTTCATCGAGTCATTATGGCTCATGGTAGTATTATTGAACGTGACGGTAAATGTCGATTACAAGCAGGATATGAGAAGTTTTTATCTATAACAAATCTACAGATATAGCGCTCTTAGATAATCGTGAAATCGATTGCCCGTGTAGAGACGTTACATGTAACGTCTCTACACGGGAAACGTTTACAAATCAATTTGGATTGCTCTAGCTCGTTCGTAGTTCGGTAGTCTAAATTAGAACTCTTAATTAGAATTCAAAAGTAGTACGAATTGTCCCAACATATAAAGTATCGTTATTGTTATCGTGTTCGGGATTGATAATAACTAAGAAACCTGGAGTCATTGAAATTTGTTCGCTGAATTTAAAGCGGTAGAATGCTTCAAAATGCCAAGCTGTATTGCGGTCTTGAAAATCTGTGCTGAGATCGCTGTTAGTAACCTTTGGTGGTTGACCGATAACAATTCCACCTAAGCTACCTTCTTTCCCTAAGTCAGGAAAGGCAAGGGTGATAGCATAGTTAAAAATTTCTGCGGTTGGATTACCTGGTAAATCTGCGGCTGTCGCATTTGTCAAACCCATCCATCCACCGATCGCAAATTTAGGATTAATCTGCCAAGTTGTAGCAACACCATAAGAATTTGCTCGGATAGCATCGCTGTTTTCATCAAAAGGATCGTTGGCTAGTTCGCTTCCCGTACCTGTATCTAGCTGGTTGTAAGAATGTATGTAAGTTAAACCTAACTCAAATCGATCGCTATACTCAAAATACAATTGCGCGATCGCGCCGTAAGCACTACCACCAATTCCAGATTCCGGTTCGTTAGCATCTTCAGCGACATAACCCAGTTGCAGAGAAATCTCCTCAGTCAAATCGTATTCAACACCTACTCCCGTACCCGAACCTTGTCTGTATATCGGATTGCGTCTGCCAAAGCGAGATATTGCCCCCCGACTGCTACTATCGAGGAAAGAATTGACTGTATCGGCAAAGTCATCTATTCCGCTACCGAAGACCCCAGCATAAACTGTAGTTTGTTCGCCAACCGGAAAGCGGTACTCGATGCGAGTTAACTCAAACTGATTCTCGCTATCCCCTTCAAATCCCAATCGCGCCATTGTTGTCCCAGTCGCATCTTCAACTCCGGGGAAGTTATTCGCTTGTATGCGCACCCTCAGACGATCTTCCCCCATGAAACTAGTATTAAAAGTCAGTCGCACGCGATCGCTCAAAACCAAATTGCTATCTACTTTTTCACTACTACCATCGGCTTTTTCGTCACCAAAAGCACTGCTGACGGCAAATATAACTTGACCTGAAAGAGTTGTAGTTGTAGAAAATTGTTGTGCTTCAAGCTGTTGAGTTTGACTTTCTAATCCTTCTACTCGTCTTGTTTGTAGATTAGCTAATTCAGCAGCAAATTCTGTTTGCAATCTTTGCAATTTGGTGATGTCTGCTTGACTCACTCGTTCAGCGTCACCTGTAGCAATTAGTTTTGAGATCTCAGTTAAAACAGCATCTAAAGTAGAGGCAAATTCATAACGTGTGAAGCTGCGATCGCCATTAAAATCAATTGTTGTATTATAGCGTTGGCTGAGAGATTTTAATGTTTGCCACTGCCAATCGCGAGCGCTAATATTGTCGAGTTGGGAAACAGGCGTTATCCGCTCGAGACTGTTAGCTTCGTAAGGTGCGCTCTCCTTAAAACTAGAAGATAAGTTATTTGCTCGCTCTAAATCTGTGTTTTCTTGCTTCAATTCGCTGGCAAATACGCTATTTGTTAGTGCCAGCGTTGCACCAAATACAAATATGCTTGTACGAATATTATTGCTAATAATCTGTAACACAATCCCTGCGACTAGAAACACTCAATAGAATATACATGAATTTTCTTCACAGGTGCAAGACTACTCTATAAAAGTAACAAACTTGTGAATTTAAGATGAGAAAAATCTCATTTTTACTTCTCTTGAGAAAGGTTGCGTACAGTCGTTAAATATTGTCCCAAAAAAGGTAAACCTCCAATCGCAGGTAACAAGTAGCGAGATGTGCAAAGTAAACCTAAAGCAGCTGCCGTAGAAGCATTAAAATATGGTTGGTAGAATGCAATTAATGCAGCATCACGAGTGCCAACACCAGCAAACGTCAGTGGTAATAATCCTGCTAAAATCGCTAATGGAGAGAGAGCGAGATTAGCTAAAAATGGTGTCCAGGCTTTGAGAGCCAGAATGAAGAACCAAATCTGTAATAGGTGTAAAAACCAAATAAAAATAGAAGTTAAGGCTATTTTTAACAAATTGGCGCGATCGCGCCAAAAGTAATGATGCATTTCCTCCCAAGAAAATTGCAATTTTTGAATTTTAATTTTCAGTTTTTTGGTGGAGATCGCTTTACTTAAGACGAAAAATATTTGAGCGAATTTATGAGAACTGAGTAAGAGTAAGCCAAGGGTTAGACCTAATCCCACACTTACTGTCATTAGCCAAAATAACCAATTTTTATAAGGATAAAGAATTAAACCCAAAACACACCATAATAATAATGATAGTAAATCGCAAGTTTTCTCAAAAACAACTAAAGATAAAGACAAAGAACCAGTCAAATGCCCTTGCTGCCGCATAAAATAAGCTTTAGCAATATCGCCCATCTTTGAAGGTAAGACCATATTCAGCACGCTAGCAGCTAAAATTAATTTATTTGCTTCTCCAAAGCTTAATTGAGCTTGTTTAGGAGCTAGTTGCTGCAATCGCCATGCTGTAATAGTTGTTATGGGTACAACCATACATAGACTGACTATCATCCAGTAAATGTTTGAGTTTTGAAATATTTCGATGAGATTAGTAAAATCGATTTTCCAATAAATAATTACTAAAATTATTAAGCTAACTACAATAGAAATTATTCGTTTCATATCTAGAACTAAAAAATCTCCAATTTCCTCAAAACTTACGCAGTCGATCCCCCAACCCCCTTAAAAAGGGGGCTTTGAGTTCCCCCTTTTTAGAAGGAGGGAACTAGGGGGGATCGAGATCTCAGATTTCAAGTGCGTAACTCCTGTTCTTGTAGAGACGATATATCAAAAATAAATTTTAAAAATACCGTTCTAATTTTAGCGATTCACCTGGGGCGAGTTGTTTGACTTCTTCAGTCAAAATCCATTCAGGTTGCAACTGACCAATTTGAAAAGTTCGACTCATCACAACATAAATTGAAGTGCGATCGCAGCCAATATCAGCAGCTACAACGTTTTCCCAATTCTGAGCTTTTAGTTCGTCAATTATCTGTAATTTACCATTTTCCCAAAACAGTTGACGTTGAAACCAGAATGGTGCGTCTTTCTTGCCAACAATCAACACTTTTTGTAACAGCTTCCGAATCAAATTAGGAAAAAATCGTCCGAAGCCCAGCATAACTATGCGTAATATCATTAAGTTGGCTGGTGTCATTTGTTTTTGTTTTGCCCATCCCAACTGTCCTTGAATGGTAATTTTGTTTTGTTCTAGAGCGATCGCATAATTTCCTACTAAATGTCCAACCGCATTCTTAATTTTTTTACCTTCCTTAACCACAAGTGAAAACTGCGTATCTGAAGCTATCAACTGGTTGTTACGAAATAGTTTAAACGTGCCTCCTTTATTAAGTGCTAAGTAGAGTTCGTACGTTGGAGAGTTGTTAGGGGCGCACGGCTGTGCGCCCGTACTAGGGAGTCGATCTATTAAAATTCTCGCTTCGGATAGCCAAATTCTACCTGTAGGACGAGATTGAGATAAAGGACGTTGAGGCACAAAATCGCGCCAAGCCAACAAGTAATTCCAAGTATGATGTCCGATAATATGGTCGTCACTATAACAAGGTGCTAAACCGTTGGCTAATCCAACCAAAAAAGCATCATTAATTCTTAAAGCATCTGGAAACCATTGCCCAACTAATTCAAAACCATGAGGGAAGTAATTGTATGTATTACGACTAGTATATTCTCCCCCGTATGAACCATCAGGATGGACAAACTGAGCAGCTAATTCAATCGCTTTGATTAATGCCTCTTTGATGCGAATATCGGGTTTAAGTTGATAAATTCGCGCTAAACAAGAAATAGTTAAAGTATGATAACCAGGATCGCAACCTTCATATTCTTGAAACCAGCCTTCGCTACTTTGCCAAGCTAAAACTCGTTCTAAACGCTGAACTTTTGCTCGATCCCATTGAGAGGTTTGTAATAAGTTTGAAAGTAATTCAAAACACAAAACAATCAAGGCTTGGTGATTGGTAAGTCTACCACTTTCATGATGTTTTGCCAACCAATTAGCACGTTTAGTAAAAAATTGCAGAGCGATAGGATTATTGAGTTTTAATAGGGTGTAGCTATCAATACAGGCAAGTAGAGAAAAAGCCGCTGCACCAGCAGCTCGTTCGTAGGGAAAATAATCGTCACAGGAACCATCTTTATGAGCGCTACGAGCAGCATATAAAATTCCTGCTTCTACCCACTGAGGAACGATCCTTTGGCGATAAAAAGGGTTATTTGGTAAATCTGTATCGTACGCTAAAGCGAGAGGTAAGACAAATTCTTGTGCCATCCCGCTCGGAAAATCAATAATTTTGTAATGCCAAAAATTGCGATCGCAACATCCATAAGTAGGGCTGTGAACATTACGATCCATTAGGGTTAGAATTTTAGGAATTTGAGCGATCGCTTCTTTAGCAAACAGGTTTTTATTTGACACTGGTAATTGGTAATTGGTCATTGGTAATTGGTAGTTTCTTCTCCCTTGTCCCCCTTGTCCCCCTTGTCCCCCTTGTCCCCCTTCGCCCCCTTGTCCCCCTTGTCCCCCTTGTCCCCCTTGTCCCCCTTGTCCCCCTTGTCCCCTCAGCTCTCTTCACTCCTGCTCCCTTCAATATCCGCCCGTCGTAGTCGTAATTGAATTTCTTCTAATACTTTGCGGTTGACTGCTAAGAGATCGGCAACTAAGCCAAAAAGCCACAATTGTACGCCAGTAATAATTAAAATTGCTGCTAAAATCAAGCTAGGGATACGAGTACGAGTTGTGCCATCCAGAAAAAATATCAGCCATCGAATCCCCAGCAATGTACCCAAACTAAAAGGAATGCTGCCTAAAATTGTGAAGAATTTTAGGGGCTGATATGTCATGAAAATGCGTAAAATTGTAAAGAGCGATCGCTGAATGTAAGTTGGAATATTTTTAACTAAACGCGAAGGTCTGAGATATTTATTTGTTCTAATCGGAACGGCAGTAATCGGAATACCTTTTTGTCCAGCTTGAATGATCGTTTCTAGCGTATAAGTATATTCGTTAAATACATTTAATTGCATTGCTGCTTCTCGACTAATTGCCCGAAAACCACTGGGTGCGTCGGGAATGTCCGTGTTACTAGCAAGGCGTACCACCCAACTTCCTAATTTTTGTAAAAACTTTTTGGTTGGGGAAAAGTGTTTAATTTTATGAATTGGTCGCGTGCCAATAACAATTTCTGCTCTACCTAATAAAATAGGAGCAATTAATTTAGGAATATCATCAGCACAATATTGATTATCTGCATCAGTATTAACAATAATATCTGCTCCTGCGATTAGACAGGCTTCTATCCCTGCCATAAATGCTTTTGCGAGTCCTTGATTGTGGTTCAATCTGACAATGCGATCGACCCCAAACTCTTTAGCAACTGCAAGTGTTTTATCCGTACTGCCATCATCAATTATTAACCATTCTACACAGCTAATTTCAGGTATTTCCCGCGGCAAAGCTGAGAGAGTAGTTCCTAAAGTTTCTGCTTCGTTATAACAAGGAATTTGAATAATTAGCTTGGTCATACGGTAATATATACAAAATTCATAAGCTTTTTAGTTATTTGTCATTTGTTATTCGTGAGTGGCTGGTGGAACCAGTGGCTAGTGGCTAGATTTTTTTCTGGTCAACGATTCCACTAAACACTAGTCACTTTCTTAAAATATTAAATTAAAACGTAACAATTACCCCTTCGCGATCGCCTGTATATTCGTAGGTTCTAAGTTTACCTTCAGCCAGTTGCGGTTGAATAACTTCTTTAATAATGGTAAAAGCACAACTATTATTACCAGTATCAATCTGCAACTTATTGCTGAGAAACTGATACTTTATATCGTTCATATAGTTGGCACAAATTATTTTTACCTGCTTATTACTGTTGACTAAATCTTGAATGCCTTCGATTTTCTTTTTGTATTCTTCTGGTGGTTCTGGTGGTTCGGCAGGTCTGCTAGGATTTCTAGGAGTGCGTTGTGGAAGTTCAAAAGAAGGATTGTTGTCTGAGTTAGGAGAGGTAGATTGCGCTGCCACAATTGTAGGCAATGCCAGAAAAGCGATCGCGGCGATCGAGCTAAGAATTAAACGCATAATTAAATTTACAGTTTATGAGAGTAACAGGTAAGTCGTAGGTCGGAATTGACTGATAACTGATAACTATGTACAGACGTTACATGTAACGTCTCTACACTGATAACTGACAACTGTTCACTGCTGACTAACGAAACGGTATCCCATACCTCGGACGGTTTCAATCAGGTGAGAACTGATTTTTTTGCGTAAATAGCCAACATAAACATCAACAATATTAGAACCAGGATCGTAGTCATAACCCCAAACAGCACTGAGGAGTTGCTCGCGGCTGAGGACTTGATTGGGATGCCGCAGAAATGTTTCGATCAACGTAAATTCTTTTGCAGAAAGTTCAATCGAGCGATCGCCAATTCTAACTTGTCGCAGCCGCAAATCTAGGACAAGATTACCTGCTTTGAGTTCCGCAATCTCCTTCGTAACGCTCTGAGTTTTGTCGCGTAACCGCAAACGCACCCGCGCCAGCAATTCTTCAAACCGAAATGGCTTTGTCATATAGTCATCAGCGCCTCCCTCTAGTCCCGCTACTTTATCATTCACATCGTCGCGAGCAGTGAGAATGACGATCGGTAAATATTCTCCTTGACCGCGCAATGTTGATAATATCGTCCAACCGTCTTGTCGCGGTAGCCCTATATCGAGAATCATGAGGTCAAAATCTTTGCTATTGGCTACAAGTAAAGCTTCATCGCCATCCCGAACTACTGAGACTGTGTAGCCATTGGCTTTTAGTCCTTTTTCAATAAAAGCACTAATCCGGGGTTCATCTTCGACGATTAAAATTCTACTCATGAGATATTATCTCTGATGTGGGTTCGATAGGAAGTACGATGGTAAAAGTAGAGCCGTGATGAGGACGACTACTTAGTTCAATTTTGCCACCGTGAGCTTGAGCGATCGCCCGCACGATTGCCAAGCCTAAGCCAGCACCTTCAGAACGTCTTTGACTTTTGGTAGTGCGAGCAAAGCGTTCAAAAATTCTTTGTTGGTCTGCCAGAGAAATACCTTCGCCCGTATCGCGCACCCATAACCGTACCCAATTGTGTCTCTGCATACAGCCTAAAGCAATCGTATCTCCCGTTGTCGTGTGTTGGGTGGCATTCTGAGCCAAGTTTATCATTGCTTGAGTGAGGCGCTGACGGTCGGCAATAATTGTCCCTGGGCTATGGCGATCGATCTGCCAGTGGCGATCCGTTGATAGGGCGATCGCTTTAGAGTAAATTTCTGCTACCAAGGTAGTCAGATCTAATCTTTCCAGCTTTAAAAAGTTTGGTTGCTCCGCCTTAGCGAGGAGTAACAGATCGTCAACAAAACGACTCATGCGATCTAATTCGTCTGTCACCAAGGCTACAGTTTCCTCTCGTTCTTGGGGATCGTCGCCCATGAGTTCTAAGTGACCGCGGATGATAGTAATTGGCGTTCGCAGTTCGTGACTGGCATCGTTAATGAAGTTGCGTTGGCTGCTGAAAGCAGCTTGGAGGCGATCGAGCATTTCATTAAATGTCGTTGCGAGTTCGGCAACTTCATCCGACCCTTTGACAGGAATGCGGCGAGTGAGGTCAGATTCGCGAATCGAGCGTGCAGTTTCCGTGAGTAAATGTAGAGGAGTCAGCGTTCTACCTGCCACTAACCAAGCAAGGATAGCTGCCCCAATGATGACAAAAATTTTGACTTGAATAATCACTGCCATTGCTTCATTCACTTCTTGGCGTTCCCCTGCTGTCAGTTGAGCGACCACAAAGACTCCGTGAGTTTCATCTCTGATAATAGGGGCAGCGCGATAGAGAATCGTGCCTACAGCAGTCTCTCTGGCTCCCTGTTCGGGCTGAGTCAATTTACCAAAATATTGAATTAGCTCTGAATTCTGTTTTAGTGGCTCGGGTAGCGCTCTAGGGCTGGAGCGATCGATTTCACCCTCGATGATGGCAATCAAAAACTCATCGTCATCAGGAATGTTGCGGTTGAGAAAAACTTTAAATAAAGCTTTAAGGTTATGTTGAAAAGGTTTTCCCGTGTTGGGGTCTTTGCCATTAGCTAAAACTCGAAACTCCTTGACTTCCTGTAGCAAAGAGGTTGCATGTCTTGCCTCTAGGCGCGCCAGTAAGACTTGCCGGATGACCAAGGTGGAAAGAAACGCACTACAAGTTAATAGCAAGACATACCAAATTAAAATGCTGGTACGCAAGCTATAAAAGATCCGCCGCCATTGTTGAGTTTTATCGAAACGATTTGGTGGTGACACTTCTGTTTTTGATGGCTCAAATCGATTGCAGAATTTTTGACCTCGATCGCTGACTTCCCACGTTTGTTGTTTTTGATGCAACTATCTCTGGTTGAGTTCCATAAGACTGACCTTAAGGATGCACCATTTATACTGTGTTGTCTGTTTTAATTTATGTAAAGAGTGTAAAACGATCCTTATTATTCTTTGCAATTAGTGATGGTTCCGGTAGCAAGGCAATTTTTCTCTCAAGAGATCGATCGCTCTGATGAGCAGATCGATCTAGCCAAAGCAGCTCTGTACATTGCTCAGGAGGAATATCAAGACCTCGATCCAGCAGAATATCTCAACGCTCTAGATACGATGGCAGAAGAATTACTAGAGCGGCTACCTATTCAGAGGTATCCCTTACGTGTCATTCACACTATTAATCAATACTTATATGAAGACTTAGGATTTAAAGGAAATGTTAATGAATATCACGATCCGCGTAATAGCTTCTTAAACGATGCGATCGAGCGACGGACGGGAATCCCGATTACACTATCGCTAATCTACCTAGAGTTAGCTAAGCGAATTGACTTTCCGATGGTTGGAGTGGGAATGCCAGGGCATTTCCTGATTCGTCCTGACATACCGGAAATGGAAATTTTTGTCGATGCCTTCAATCGCGGTGAAGTACTGTTTCCCCAGGACTGTCAAGCAAAATTGAGCCAAATTTACGGACAGCCTGTAGCATTACGAGCGGAATTTTTGCGATCGGTGACTCATCGGCAATTCTTAGCACGGATGCTGACAAATTTGAAGTATATTTATTTACAACAGCAGGATTTAGAAAAAGCACTGGGAACAGTAGAAAAGATTTTGCTATTGTTTCCAGATATCCCAGGTGAAACACGCGATCGCGGTTTAATCAACTACCAGTTGGGACATTGGTTTTCAGCCATTTCCGACTTTGAATCCTATCTTGCCCAAGCCCCCCATGCAGAAGATGCTCCAGTAATTCGCAAGTTGTTGAGTCAACTGGGAAGAGGATAGGACAGTTATCAGTGACCAGTGACCAGTGACCAGTGACCAGTGAACAAAGGGTGTGGGGAATTTTGAATTGTCTTGCTCCCTTGTCTCCCTTGTCTCCCTTGTCTCCCTTGTCTTCCTTGTCTCCCTTGTCTCCATACCCTACACCCTCTTCACCACTCATTTCACTTCCTCTGCAACCTGCTTGAGGCGCTGGAGTTGAGTTTTCATGTCTGCTTGCGTCCAGGGGGCGGCGAAGGTGTGGAAACCCCAGCTAACGATGGGATTGGGAATCTCAAATTCAAAGCGGTTAAGCAGGCGCGTTCCTTGGGGTAAAGGCTGACACTCCCAGCGATCGCTACCCCGAAAAAAACCCTCAAACCCCCAGACAATTAACCCGGGAGCGCGATCGAGCGTGACGCATTCTAAAGTTGGTTTGACTAAGGGAACTTGAATAAGAAAACGGCTGCGGCTACCTATTTCCGTACTCCACTCGCCTACAGGTTCGCAACGCAGGGCTGGGTTCAACCACCGATGCATTAGATGCAAGTCGGTAATGCAACGCTCGACAGCCGTTGCACTAGCAGCAATCTCAATTGATTGTTCAAATATTTGTGTCATTTGTTCAGTTATCAGTTGTCAGGGTATGGGTAATGGGTAATGGGTAGTTGGTAGTTGGTAGTTGGTAGTTGGTAATTGGGTGGTGAGTGGTGCGTTCAGAACTAGGGTGTGGGGTGTAGTGAGTGGTGCGTGGTGCGCTCAGGCTTGGCTTGCGACTGCGAAAGAGCGACTTGCGAAAGAGCGACTTGTGAATTACTCTCTGCTCCCTTATCTCCCATTTATCAGAAAATTTAATCATAATCTTTACGAGCAAACTGATTTGATTTCGCATCTATCACAATGATGAAAATCTGAAAACTCACTAATCCGGGGATTCTTCTGGCATAACTACTCACTAAGGTAGATGTGGAATGAGAAACTGAGGAATCACTCTGTATAAGAACTCTATATTTCTCCTCACTAGCTAATTTGCTGACAAAGTACAAAAATACAAGGGAGTTGTAGCAGAATTCCCAGTTCTGCTACCAAAAAGAGCGATGACTGGTATTCTCTCCTCATGAAATTTACAGTTAACTCGGAAAATTATGAATGCAATTTGGCACGGGATAACCCACTCGACTAACTGGGATAGACCCCTGCAAGCGTCTTGGCAACATTTGGCGCAAGCAGCACCACCAGTACAGCAGGGACAACAGGCTGTTGAGCGAAGTGTGGATTACGTACAAAATATTTGGGGTAGCTTGTTAGCGTTTATTCCTAACTTGCTGGGAGCAGTCTTGATTCTGGCGCTTGGTTTGATCGTGGCTGCGATCGCTAAAGCTATAGTCAAAGGCATCCTCAATCGCACGGATATTGACAATCGCATTGCAGCAAGTATTACTGGTCGTTCGGATAGCCGCGACTTACCCAGAGTCGAAGAACTGATTGCCAACCTAGTCTATTGGATTGTGATTCTCTTCACCGTAGTAGCGGTGCTAAACGCACTCCAACTAGAGGTCGTATCTCGTCCTTTGGGTGGCTTTCTCAATACTGTACTGAGCTTCATTCCTCGAATACTAGGAGCGCTGATCTTTCTGGGTGTAGCTTGGGCGATTGCGACGATCGTGAAGTTGATTACAGTCCGAGGACTACGCGCTGCTAGGCTGGACGAGCGTTTAGACCAGCGACCGCAAGGAGTAACCCGACCACCAAACCAAGTATCGCTGAGCGATACGATTGGTAATGCCTTGTACTGGTTTATATTTTTGCTGTTTTTAATTCCTATCCTCGATACTCTTGGTTTGCAGCAAGCATTACAACCAATAGAGGGTTTGGTGAGCGAGATTCTCTCAGCGTTGCCAAATATTTTGGTAGCAGTCATTATTGCTGCTGCTGGTTGGTTGTTGGCGACTGTAGTGCGTCGGATCGTCACTAATTTGCTGATCTCAACTGGAATTGACCAAGCAGGATCGCGCTTTGGACTGCGAACCACGGCAGGAGGGCAATCTTTATCGGGCATTATTGGCACGATTGTCTACGTCCTCATTTTGATTCCAGTAGCGATCGCGGCACTACAACAACTGCGCATTGATGCGATCTCGACTCCAGCGATCGCCATGTTGCAACAGATCCTCAATGCTTTACCACTAATTTTTACAGCAGCATTAATTCTCATCCTGGCTTACTTCCTGGGACGATTCGTCGGAGATCTGGTGACGAATATTCTCACAAGTATTGGCTTCAACAATATCTTCTCCGTATTGGGACTACCTACTCTCAGACGCAGAAGCGCCGCGCCAAGCCCCACCTATGAGGAACCAGGAGCAATTCCGCCACCACCATCGACGGGGCAGCCAACAGTCATTCAAAGGGAACCAACACCTACAATCTCCGCTCGTACACCAGCTGAAATTGTTGGCATTATTGTATTTGTGGGAATTATGCTGTTCGCTACGGTGACGGCAGTTAATATTTTGGGTATTCCCGCATTAACTACCCTTGTAAGCGGTATTATCGTCATTTTTGGACGAATTTTAGCTGGATTGGTAGTATTCGCCATTGGCTTATTTCTGGCAAACTTGGCTTACAACATCATCACCAGTTCGGGCGATCGCCAAGCCCAGATTTTAGGACAGATAGCCCGCATAGCAATTATTGCCCTCGTCTCAGCAATGGCGCTGCAACAGATTGGGATTGCCCAAGATATCGTAAATTTAGCATTCGGATTGCTATTTGGCGCGATCGCTGTTGCTTCTGCGATCGCCTTCGGTTTGGGTGGTCGGGAAATAGCCGGACAACAAGTACGGGAAATTCTCGAATCCTTCAAGCAGCAGCGGAATTTACCTCCACGGACGTGAGATAGTTGCTGGTGGCTAGAGAATACTAGCCGCTAGCCACTAACTACTAGCCACTAACCCCTCGCCCCTAGTTTCGCTACCAACTCATCTTTAATCCGATTCAGAATCGAAGTTTGGTCGAGGGAGGACAAAATGCGAGTAATGACCGCTTTTGGTCCTTCTGGTCCCCAAGTTGCGCCGTTAGCAAGATATGCTTTTGTCACTTGTCCGATGCTGTAAGCAGAAACACCCGCCACACCTGCTTGGGTAATAGCAACAGAAAGGTAGGGAGCCAGAGTAATGCCCCCGGTAGCGGGGGTAGCTATACCAAGTAGGCTTTTCAGGGAACTCAAACCCAAATTGGCTAGCAATTGGCTGGCACTAATTCCGCCCAAACTCAGGGCGATTTTTTGTAGCAATTGCAAGGCTCCCGTCTGTGACATCGGGATGTCATATAACTTAGCTAAAGACAGGATGAGGATCGCATCGATCGCAGCTCCACTGAGCAGATCGACCATCATTATTGGGTTGAGGGCGATCGCTACGGCTTTGGTCATGGTTGCCCGCCAAATTAGGCGATCGGCACTGCTGGCACGAATTTCGAGTTTACGCTTGACAATTTGCTCGTTCACGTTGTCGGCATAAAGCATTGTATTGAGGGCAACTAAAGCTTTGCCTTCCCGATGTAAAATTTCGAGAATTTTTAACTTTAATTCCTCAACTTGCGGCTGTCCCTGGCTGAGTTGCACGCTTCTGGTTCCATCAGGACGCACGATCGCTTTTTTGGTCAAAGGAGAAGCCGCCGCCATGACAATTTCATCGGGAGAGAGTAATTCTTTGACTCGTTCGTCGCGAATTTTTTGATAGATCGCTATCCGGTCGGCTTGGGGATATTGGTCGATTTTATTAAATACCAACAGGATCGGCTTGCCAACGTCTCGCAGTTGGGAAAGAGCCTTGTGTTCTACTTGCGTCATATCTCCGGCGATCGCAAATAAAATCAGATCGGCACGATTGGCAATTTGCGCGGCGAGAGCAGCGCGAGTTTCTCCATCAACCTCATCTAAGCCGGGGGTGTCAATCAATTCTACTTGAGAATCGCCGCTACTAGGCAAGGTAAATTTAACGTAGCGATCGCCCGCACCAATAGTTTCTTCTGTAACTTCCCACTGTGCTTTTTGAGTGCTGCGAGTCACGCCATGCAGTGGACCCGTTTCAAAGACTTGCTGCCCTAACAAAGCATTAAGTAGAGATGATTTTCCCCTACCTACCATACCGAAGACAGCAATTTGCACCACCCTCTGCTCTAGATTTTCCAGCATCGTCTCTAACTGGGCGATCTCCGTTTCTAATCCCTCTCGTTCTTGTGGTTTGAGGTCGAGACGAGTGACTAAGTTATGAAGAGTATCTTTTGCCTGTTTGTAGTTAATTTCTGCCTGAATATCATCAAAGCCCCAAATTGCCTTATCTAATTCATCGGCTAATTCCGTCTCTTCTAAAGGCTCGTGCATAGATGGAAATAATCTCAGTTTTCAGTGACTAGTGACTAGTGACTAGTGAAGACGAAAACTAGGAATCTAGCCGCCAGCCACCAGCCACTAACCACTCAAGACTCACTTTCTTTCGTTAGAAAGATCGCTTTCGCCTCTTCGATCCTATAAGTTGGTTTTGGTATTGTGGGAAGTAAGTCATTCGGAAAGCATTTCATAACGGTAGTATCATTGTGAGTCGTAAACGATTACCAGAAACTGTTGCCCACGTTCGGATTACACGACAATCTTGGCAGCACGGTTTGCTAGAGGGAGAAGTGTGCGCTGGTAATTTTGAGTGGCAATTCCAGTGGCGATTTCACCGAGGCGAGTTATCTGTTAAACCTTCGCAAGGACGGGCATTGATCCAAGAACCTCTTGGTCGCTTTTTAGAGCAACGGGATTATCAGCTAGAACCAGGCGGAGATTACGCATTTAAAATTCGGGCAGAAATTTAACGATTGGTAATTGGTAGTTGGTAGTTGGTAGTTGTTGGTTAGTAGTTTTTAGTTGCTGTTCCTGAAGCTCCCATTACCCATTACCAGCATCTAAATATCTTTCAATGAGCAATATTGCTACGATATCGTCGATCGCCCGTGGGGGTTGACGCATTCCCTGCGGGATGAGGCGAGAAAGACCAGTTGGAGGATACATCTGCCAGTAGCGATCGCGTGCTTCTAAAGTCGTGTTACGTTCGTCTACCATGACTATTGTTAGCGGTTCTAGTTGTGCTTGACTAATTTTTTGCTGCCACTGTTTGGATGTGGTTCGATCGCCCATAACCAATAGGGAGATGGGATATTGTTGGCGTAACGCTTGAATAGTGGCGATCGCTTCTGTAGCTGGTACAACTTGATGGTAGGACAAATTACCATCCAGCCCCATCACTGCCACACCGCATTTATCTCGACCAGGATCGAAGCCTAATATCACAGTTGAGTCCATCCCCATACCTACTCCCCACTCTCTGCTTCCTGGTTCTCTGCTCCTCTGCTCCCTGCTCCCTGCTCCTCTGCTCCTCTGCTCCCTGCTCCCTGCTCCCCGCTCCCTGCTCCCTGCTCAGTCGGCTGCGGTAAACTTTGTTGAGTACTAAATATCACCTGTCCGTTTTGGGTTGCCAGTAGCTCCACAGCTATAGGTCCAGCAGTGTAAATATTCTGAGCGGCGATCGCTTTCAATTCTAGCGGGCGATCGTAGCTCTGGAGTTGCTCGAAAAAGCGAATTAGGGTTTGGATACGATTGTCGGCAATCAGGAGATTCTCATCTAACACTCCGGCACGTTGAGCGCTAAATTTAGCAGCTTCTAACAACAAATCTATCCGCTGTCTCACTTCTCTAGTTGTCATTACTGCTGGGTTCGCTTCGATCCTAGATAAGACTTCTCCAGGTTTAAAGACTTGTTGATTCAGTGCCACATCAGCAAAAACTTGCACGGAACTTTCCCCTACTACATAATTATTTGCAGCAAGAATGCGGACAAGATAATCTTGCCCATCGTCAATTTGCTTGATGAGCTGTTCGACTTGTTTTTCCGAAATTTTGACAACCCTTTGGGAAATTTTTTCTACTCCAGGTTGAGTTTGATTCATCGCATTACGGTTAGCTTCGCGCAGAATTTCTTCGATAGCTTGACGAGCGGCTGAAGGACGAACGATGCGCACTACCCGCGCCGCTAGTACTTGACCCCTGACTAATGCCAGATTCCCTTGGCGCAGCAGTTGTAAGTTCCTTGCTAAAGCAATTGCTTCTTTTTCCAAATCTTTCAGCAAAGCTTCTCTTTGGGCAATACTTAGGTCTCGCCGCTGAATTTCTGCGTCTAATTTGGCAATTTCTCGGTCTTGCTGGTTAATTCTTGTTTTGAGTTGGTTTCGTTGGGCAACTAATGCTTGCAGTTCTTTCTGGTTCTGTTGAATTTCTTGACGCAGCTTGCGTGCTTGCCCAGTCACCGTATTCAGTTGCGCTTGAGCTTGCTGATATTGCGAGGAGATTTGCTTAAGTTGACTGCGAGTCCGGTTGAGTTGAGCTTGGGTTTGTACTTGTTTAGTTAACGCTGCCCGTAAAGACTGATTAATTTCTTTCAACCGCTTTTGGGCTAGTGCTTGCTGTCTTTGAGCTTCTATCTGCTGAGCTTTCTGTTCTTCCCTGGCTTGAGTCAGTTCTTGCTCGACTTGAGTTTTGGCTTTGGTAGTTGTTTCTAATTGCTGGCGAGTTTCGGTTAAATCTTGTCGCCTTAATTCCAGCAATCGTTGTACCCTACCAATCTCAAAGATCCCATCTCGCAACCTCTTGTCAAAAGCTAGCAAAACCCCCAAAGTGGAAAAAGAAATCACCATCCCAGTCAAGATGGTAATCAAAGTAGCTGTGTTGCGGGGGCGCAGTTTAAACAAACTCAGCCGCGCTTTGCCTACTTTCGTGCCGATGCGATCGCCCACCGTCGCGATTACACCCCCCAAAATAATAATTGCTGCAATCCAGATGAATCCGGTGGACATTTCTTGTTGCGATTTACGTCATCCAGATACAGCCTATCCTAATAATGAAGGAGTAGGGAGTCAGTTATCAGTGACCAGTGACCAGTGACCAGTGACCAGTTAGTTATTTTATCTCCTCTGCCCACCTGCACACCTGCTTCCTTGTCTCCCTTGTCCCCCTTGTCCCCCTTGTCTCCCTTGTCCCCCTTGTCCCCCTTGTCCCCCTTGTCCCCCTTGTCCCCCTTGTCTCCCTTGTCTCCCTTGTCCCCCTTGTCCCCCTTGTCCCCCTTGTCTCCCTTGTCTCTCTAGCCACCAGCCACCAGCCACTAACCACTAAGTAAACTGCTGACTCAATATGACGGGGTTGTGAACGGTGATTTTCTTTTTGTGGATGGAGATCATGTTTTTATCGCGCAAGTCTCCTAGCAAGCGGGTGACGGTAACGCGGGTAGAACCAATAGCTTCTGCGATCGCCTGATGGGAAAGCTTGAGATCGACCGTGATCCCATCTGGACTGGGAAGACCGAAATCGCGGCACAGAATTAATAAGAAACTGACCAAGCGCGAACCCATATCGCGGTGAGCCAGGGTTTCAATCATCATTTCTGTCTGCAAGATCCGCGAAGATAAGCCCCGCAGCATTAACATTGACAGATCGGGATTTTCTTTCAGCGCTTGCTCGACTTGCTCGATTGGTGCTGAGAGTAACTCCACTGGTGTAAAAGCTACTGCATGATAAAAGCGATCGCTACGATTGCCTGTCAGCAGCGACAGCACGCCGAATACGCTATTTTCTCGCAATAGTGCAACGGTGATCTCTTCTCCTGCTTCATATACTCTAGACAACTTCACCGCGCCTTTGAGTAAGAAATAGACCCGTTCTGCCGGATCGCCAGGAAAAAATATTGTTTTGCCCCGTTCAAATACTTCTACGACTGGTGGAAACGAACCTGCTCCTACCTGCCGAAATACCTGTGCTAGCGGTCTATCTTGCGTCACGACCATATTCCTTGCCCAACCAGATGTCCGTAAAGACTACACCAGATAACATCATCATTAAACAGATCGAGTCAAAATCCAGAAGATCTGCTCTTTATGCATCTAAATCAGAATCTTCCAGTTTTTTTGTATTCAAAGCTACAAAAGCTTGAATAGACCGCAAATAACTCGATTCCAAAGCAAAAATGGCAAAGTATTGTATCCTCTAATCTCAATTACTTAGCATGAAAACTACTTGCCAATATATCTTAAGTGAGAATAAGGCATTTTACTTAAATTCTAGCTAATTGATTTGAAAAAGTTGTGAGTAGTGAGTGACTAAGTGGCTAGTGGCTAGTGGCTAGTGGCTAGTGGAAGTAGTCACTGATGGAACTAGACTCTTTTCTAGTGACTAGTCACCAGTCACTAGTCACTGATATAGGTGTATGCTGCTAATGTGTTTCCTGACGTAGCCTGACACAGTTTGTATGCTAGATTTAACTGGAAAAAATGCCCTTGTAACTGGCATAGCCAATAACCGCTCCATTGCTTGGGGGATCGCCCAACAGTTACACAAAGCTGGTGCAAACCTGGGGATCACCTATTTACCAGACGAACGCGGCAGGATGGAAACAAAAGTTGCCGATCTAGTAGCTCCCCTGAACCCCAGCCTGTTTTTGCCCTGTGACGTGCAGAATGAAGCGCAGATTCAATCTACCTTTCAGGCGATCGCAGAAAAATGGGAGAAATTAGATATTCTAATCCATTGCCTTGCCTTTGCTAACAAGGATGACTTGAGCGGAGATATCAGCGGTACTTCGCGATCGGGTTACGCTAAAGCTCTAGATATTAGTGCTTACTCTTTACTGCAATTGAGCGGAGCTGCTAAACCCCTGATGACAGCAGGGGGTAGTATTGTCACTCTTACATATTTAGGCGGCGTGCGAGTAATTCCTAACTACAACGTGATGGGAATTGCTAAAGCAGCTTTAGAAATGAGCGTGCGGTATCTTGCATCTGAAATGGGACCGCAAAACATCAGGGTGAATGCTATTTCCGCCGGTCCAATTCGTACCCTAGCTTCTTCAGCAGTAGGTGGAATCTTAGATATGATTCATCATGTCGAGCAAGTTGCTCCCTTGCGTCGCACAGTCACGCAAACTGAAGTGGGTAACACCGCAGCTTTCCTGTGCAGCGACTTAGCTAGCGGGATCACGGGTCAAGTGATATATGTCGATGCTGGTTACGAAATTATGGGTATGTAAAAAAGAAACCTACCCAATACCTGGGTAGGCGAAACTGTTCAAAACTATTTTTGGATTGAGTTGTCTTGTATAGGGAGCAGAGAGCAGAGAGTAGGGAGCAGATGAAATTGATTTGTCCTAACCTTTCCGCGCTCTACTATACTCAATTGTCTTGTAATAACTTATGTTAAAAACAATATTATTATCATTGATATATTTGCTTTAGATTAGAGATATAAAATCTTTCTCTAAAACCAAATTAGCCGTAACCGATCGCCAGTAACTATTCTGCAATTAGCATCGCCAACCAGTTACAAAAATCATCTAGACAAGCAACCAAAAAACCAGCCATATAACCGATCGCGTAAGCTTGCTTGGTGAAGTAATCGACAACGCGATCGCTCGATTTAGTAGGTGAGAGAGATTGTACTGGCTGAAAGTTTGTCATAAATTTGAAGTGGAAAATTTAAGCTTTTTTCCAGCTTAATCAGTCTTGGCTATTTTAGCCCGCTCCACTATGTAGATATTATCAAAGCTTTAGAAACTAGCAAGAGTTTGTAAAATCTTAAAGATGTGAAGCTTTGAGGTAAAAGCAAACACTTTCCGCCATCCCCCGATCAACCTCCTTCCAATCGCCAGCCGAAGGGAATAATCTGCTGGGCAGTAGTAGTAGCAGCAGCGTTATGATGAGATTTTGTCTCTCCGTCTAAGACTTTGATCACCTTTTGATAGATATCTTCTGCTTGTTGAGGGGAGTCACCGATACTTGTCAAGCCTAGTTTGCCAAATTCTGACAGACAACCCATCAAATGAAAAACAGTCCCCGTTTCCGTTCCTGTGTCGAAGTGCAAGCGGTGAGAAGCGATAATATCCATTAAATCATTTGGTAATAGACCTCGATAGCGTTTCTTATGTAAATTGTCGGTAGCAACATAATACTTTGCTCGCCCTTGTTGGCTGTAGAATAGTCCGGTTGAAAGGTCATAGCGCCCGTTAGTTAATAACTTTAATGTCATGAAAGGATGGGTCGTTCCACCTTTACGAAGGTTGATTTCTATTGCTTGCAAGTCCCAGTTACCATCAGCTTGCTGTACAGCCATGAAATCAATGCCAAACCGTTCTAAAGCACCTTTTTTTGCTAAAGTCCAGCCAATTTTTAAACCCAAATCTTGTAACTGCACTCGATAAGCTTCGTCAGCGGGAAACCGACAGCCAAGATAAATTTGTCCGTCTGGACCACCTAAAATCTGGTCGTGAGTAGAGAGAATTTCAACCGTGCCATCAGGTAAAATTCGACCTTGAACGCTGGGCGATCGCTTCACTTCTCCTTCAACAAACGCTTCAACAATTGCTCCTAATTCGGGAACGCGGCTAGCATAATTTGTCCAATTTTCTGATGTGGCTTGAAATCGCAAAGAAGGTAGACTATCTTTGATAGCAGCAACGCGATCGCCATGAGAAATTTTTCCTGGGGCAAATTCCTGTAAAGGTTTTAGGTCGAAAAGAGCATTTGCTTCGCCAGAAATTCCCTCATTTAATTTGACCACCATGCGTTTGAGATGCGGTTGGCGTTCCCATAATTCAGCAGTTGCTGTGGCTAAATCGTCTACACTATCGAGGCGATCGTGACACCCATCGGGATGAGGCACGCCACTCTCAGCGAAAATTTGCCGACTACCGCTTTTTGTCCCCCAAATTGTGAGATCGGGATCGGCAGCATAAAGAGGAATTTCTAACTTGAGAGATAACTCTCTTTCCCAAGGGGAAGTGTTGTAACAAATCATAAACGATTGATCCCGCCGCAGTGCTTGCTTAATTCGCTCGATCAGGCGGGGTCGTTCTAAAATTTTTTGAGTCAGTGGTTTGAAGGAAGAATCGTAGGTAGATAAAAGTAATAAGCGATCGCGGGCGTGAGAAAAAGGAATGCCTGGTAACAGTTGTAAGTAATAATCGATGACGCTGGGATGTAGGGGCTGAGATGTAATATAAATCAGTCGCGTGCGGGGATTTTGCAAGCGAATTAACGAAAACAGCAGGCGTTCTTCGTAATGCAACACGCCTTCAATTTTTTGAATCTCTCGCTGATCGACACTCAGAGAGGGAATGACTAAAATATCTCCGTCACTTCGATCGAAGCTTTCTACATTTTTCCATCGATCGCGCAACTGCATTTGTAACTGACGAAATGTTTCTACCTGTGTCGATAGATGACGGTCTAATATCTGCATTGCCCTTGCCCTTCAATCCTTGGCGATCCCGCTAATTGCGATCGTACTACAACCACATTTTTTGCAATATATGTCCTAAGGAGCAATCAATAATTCTCAACAATTAACTATTGCGGATACAAATATCCATACACCAAAAGAGCGATCGCATTCTGTATCTGTTTCCACCTTCAGACTGAATAACCGCAATCGAACAATTAGCTAAATTAAGCGGAGTGAAATCATTACAAATGTCAAATTTAGGAGAAAGTTTATGCCAGAAGAACAAACGTTACAACCTCCTCAACAGCAAGAACAAAGACCAGGAAAAGAGTCCGAAATGACTCCTCAACCCAAAGCCGATGACTCTAAATATCGTGGTAGTGGGAAGTTGCAGGGTAAAGTAGCGCTAATTACTGGCGGCGATAGCGGCATCGGACGGGCAGTAGCCATTGCTTATGCTAAAGAAGGCGCAGATGTGGCAATCCTCTACTTGAACGAACACGACGATGCGAAAGAAACAAAGCGTCTCGTAGAAGAACAAGGTAAAAAGGCGGTGGCGATCGCGGGCGATATTGGCGATGAAAACTTCTGTAAGCAAGCCATACAACAAACGATTGATGAATTTGGCAAACTCGATATTTTGGTGAATAACGCCGCCGAACAGCATCCCCAAGAAAGCATCGAACAGATCAGCGCCGAACAATTGGAACGTACTTTCCGCACCAATATTTTTAGCATGTTCTTCATGACAAAGGCAGCAATGCCTCACTTAAAAGAAGGTAGCGCGATCGTCAATACAACTTCTGTCACCGCATATCAAGGCAATCCAACACTGTTAGATTACTCTTCCACCAAAGGCGCGATCGTTGCCTTTACGCGATCGCTATCCAAGAGCTTGATTGAAAAAGGCATTCGCGTCAATGCCGTTGCCCCTGGTCCGGTTTGGACTCCCCTAATTCCTTCAACTTTCCCAGAAGATAAAGTTGCCAATTTTGGTAAGCAAGTCCCGATGCAAAGACCCGGACAGCCAGAGGAAATTGCCCCCAGCTACGTATTTCTCGCCTCAGATGACTCTTCCTATATTGCAGGTCAAGTGATTCATCCCAACGGTGGTACGGTTGTCAACGGTTAGAATAGACCTCCTGCATGAATCAAAAACTATAGATGTCATTCTGTTGGCGAAGCCTTCCCGAAGGGTACGAAACGTAGTGTAGTGAAGAATCACCGAAGATATTTCGCTTCGCGTGTGGATGACAAATAAAGTATTCACGCAGGAGGTCTAATGTTACGGTGGGAGTCGGGAGTGGCTAGTGCCTGGTGAAGAAAGGGTGTGGGGTGTGGGGTATAGTGGATTGCTGGCTGGTCACTGGTCACTGCTCCCTGCTCCCTGCTCCCTTCCTGGTAAAATATGACAGTTGGATTCTGTGGCGGTCGTGATCGAGCGTTATACTCTGCCCGAAATGGGCGAAATCTGGACGGAGACATATAAATTTAAGACGTGGCTGCAAGTAGAAATTGCAGTGTGCGAAGCACAGGCGGAACTGGGATATACCCCAGCAGCAGCGGTAGCAGAAATTAAAGCAAAGGCAAATTTTGACCCCCAAAGAATCTTAGAAATTGAAGCAGAAGTTCGTCACGATGTCATCGCTTTCTTGACAAACGTGAATGAATATGTTGGCGATGCAGGGCGCTACATCCACTTAGGCATGACAAGTTCGGATGTACTCGATACAGCGTTGGCGCTACAACTTGTCGCTAGTCTAGATTTGATTTTGGCACGGTTAGCAGATGTCATCGCTGCCATCCGCAAACAAGCACAGCAGCACCGTCACACGGTAGCAATTGGGCGATCGCACGGAATTCACGCCGAACCGATTACATTTGGCTTTAAGCTAGCTGGTTGGTTAGCCGAAGTCTTGCGCCACCAAGAACGCCTCACTAGGATGCGAGAAGAAATCGCTGTGGGGAAGATTTCCGGTGCGGTAGGAACTTATGCCAACATTGAGCCGCGCGTGGAAGCGATCGCCTGTGCTAAACTCGGACTCAAGCCAGATACAGCCTCAACTCAAGTCATTTCTCGCGATCGCCACGCCAATTTTGTCAATCATTTAGCACTCTTAACCGCCTCCATCGAACGCTTTGCCGTCGAGATTCGCAACCTCCAACGCACGGATGTACTTGAAGTAGAAGAATATTTCTCCAAGGGGCAAAAAGGTTCCTCAGCCATGCCTCATAAGCGCAACCCGATCCGTTCCGAACGCCTCACGGGGATGGCACGGATGGTGCGCGCTGCCGCTGTAGCAGCTTTAGAAAACGTTGCTTTGTGGCACGAACGCGATATTTCCCACAGTTCCGTTGAAAGAGTAATGCTACCAGATGCTTGCATTTTGACGCATTTTATGTTGAAAGAAACAACAGATCTGGTGCAGAATCTGCTGGTGTATCCCGAAAACATGGCGCGAAACATGAATGTTTACGGGGGTGTTGTCTTTAGTCAGCGAGTGCTATTAACTTTAATCGAAAAAGGCATGAGCCGAGAAGAAGCTTATGCGATCGTCCAATCCTGCGCCCATCAAGCTTGGAACACACCAAGCGGAAATTTTCACGATTTGGTGGCAAAGGATTCTCGGATTGCCCAAACACTTTCACCTGAAGAAATTGAAGCTTGTTTCGATCCCCAGCATCATCTACAACATTTAGAAGAGGTATATCAAAGATTGGGGATTTAGATAAGATAAAGAAATTCTGGATTTCGATCGCGCAAAGACGCAAAGATGCTAAGAGGTTGCTTTGCGCCTTTGCGTCTTTGCGTGACATTTTTTGAAAACCCTTGGGCAGGAGAATAGCTAACTTTAGGAGATAATTGAGTTTAGATGTTGCGATAGTAGAAATTTTAGCGGCGCTTTCGATTTCGGCGGCGGCGGGAATTAGAATTACTTTGCCTTTGCTGGTTCTAGGATTGTTGCAGGGGGAAGACTTTTGGTACAACGTTCCCATTTTATCTAATATTTATCCGCCAATCGTGTTAGGTATTCTGATAAGTTGTTGTTTAATTGAGTTAATCGCCTCAAAAAATTTGCTCGGTCAGCGCTTGCTGCAAATCGCATATTTACCACTCTGCCCAATTATCGGAGCTATATTAGCGATCGCGCTTATTCAAGGTGTACCAAAAATTTTAATTGGCTTAGTTGGCGGCTTTGTGGCTTTACTCTTACAACTGATCCAAGCTGGGTGGTTTTATCGTTGGAATCGTTTTCCTCTTTGGCTATCTTTTCTGCAAGATAGCTTGTGTATTTTCCTCGTTTATTTAGCTTTGAAAGCACCACAATTAGGAGGTATTGTAGCGCTGATTCTTTTGGGGTTAGCTGTCAATAGTTACAAAGAATTAAGGCAATGGTATCTTAGGCAATATCAATCTCGACGCGATCGGTAGAGAATTAATTAACATGCATAATCAGTAGGGGCGCACACCTATGCGCCCCTACCAGCATCGTACACGCAATTTTTGAAATTGTAATTCAAGGTTTTTGCAATTGCATATAACTCAACAACCAATTAGCAACTGTAGCGCGGCGAGTTTGACGTGGACCAAATTCACCAATTTTGTAACCTTTAAAACCCAATTGTTCTTTTAATAATTGCTTGTTTTCTGACGGAATCGAACGAGTCAGCTTAACGCTGGCTGGGCGACTATCAATGAAATCTGGGGGCGTAGTGGGATACTCGTCACGCCATTCTGGAGCTACATTTGTAGTATCCCAAACATTATTTGTTTCGTTGTAACGATAGCCTAGATAGTGCCAAACTAATTGATTCACCATATTATCGTCAATTTCTTCATTCAAAATCGCCCAAATCGTTTCTGTGTTAAGTGGAGGTATTGACATATAGCAGTTTTAGTTGTCAGTTGTCAGTTGTCAGTTATCAGTGACTCGACCGAAACATCTAGCCATTAGCCACCAATTACCAATTACCAATTACCAATTACCAATAAAATTATCCTCCAATATGTAGACGAGAATTCCCGTTAAAACGAGCTAGATTCCCTCTTAGACGATCGCAAACTAGGTAATTTCATGAAGATTGCATATCTTGGCTTAGGGATTATGGGTAGCGGGATGGTGGGTAATCTCCTCCAAGCCGGACATTCGGTTACAGTCTGGAATCGGACACCGGATCGCTGCACTCCTTGGGTAGAAAAAGGCGCGACTCAAGCCAATACGCCAGCACAAGCAGTAGCTAATGCTGAGATCGTCATGTATTGTTTGAGCAATGAAGAAGCGATCGCAGATACGGTTTTTGGTGAAGATGGTATTCTTTCTGGGGTGCATCAGGGACAAATTGCGATCGATATGAGTACCGTTCATCCAAATACAAGTCGGCGGGAAGCAGTTGCATATGCAGAGAAGGGTATAGAATTTATCGATGCACCCGTTTTTGGCAGTAAAAATGAGTCTGCGGCTGGTGGTTTGTGGATTGTTGTCGGTGGCAAGAAAGAAGTTTTTGAAAAAGTTAAACCCATCCTCGAACCCTTAAGCGAAACCATTCATTATATGGGCGAAACGGGCATGGGCGCGACAATGAAATTAGTTGGTAACGCAGTTGTAATTTCCCAAATTGAAGCCCTTGGGGAAGCTATGATCTTAGCCAAAAAAGCGGGATTAAATCCTCAAGATGTACTCGATGTTTTGCACGTAACTGATTTTAAATCACCCATTTTTGATGGGATGGGAAGTACGTTAGTTAAAAGAGATTTTAGTACGAGTTTTGCCTTGAAGTGGTTGTTAAAAGATGCAAATTTAATCGCGCAACTCGCCCAAGATAATAATTCTCCTATTCCCGCGATCGCACTTGCCCGGGAGACAGTTAAAGCTGCGGTAAACCACGGCTGGAGCGAGGAAAATGCTTCAGCAGCAATCAAAGCTTTGGAATTACAAGCGGGAATAGAAATAAAATAAACAGCTAAATAATCTCAAACTCCAAGCGATCGCTCTGAAGAAAATTATGGGTGAAATGGTCTACTACATTCGTATCGGATAATTCTAAATTATAGAAATCTACCATTTCATGCTCGAAATATGGTCCAGCGTGCCAAGTTCCTATTGCTAATTTAATAAAACAATTCCCAGGAATCCGAAAAGCCTTTATTTCTTCTAGTGCTGGTGTATTGACATCATTATTAGGAGGTGCAACGGCAATTAACCAATCTTTTCCTGCTAACGAACCCAAACACTGAGTGCATTTTACATGACGAGTTATGGTATGAAATTTTCGCCCTCGTCGCTGTAACCGCATAATATAAAATCGCGGTATACCATCTTGCAAATTTAATTGAGCATCGTTTGAATCGTAAGCTTTACCATCGTGACTGGGAAGAATTAATTGCCCATAACGCTGAAATTTTTCCTGCGTCACCCACTCAGCCTGTAATTGTTGTACTGTATTTGCTGTAGTCATTTCTTTGTGCTGCTGTGGTTTGTTAATTATAACAGGGAGCAGGGAGTAGGGAGTAGGGAGCAGGGAGTAGATAAACCATTTTAAAGTATTATAAAATACCATTTTTAATAAATAAAACGTATAAGTAACTAAATTGGTACTCCTTAATTGAAGGGACGCGATATGTTAGAAATCAGTCGGCGTAAATTTTTACTCTACGGTTCGGCTGCATTGAGTACGAGTTTGTTACTCAAGGCTTGCGGCAATTCTAATCCTACCCAAACAAGCAACAGCCCCACTGCTGCGGGGGGTGGTGAAGGATTTAAGGTGGCGATCGCCCTGCCTGGGGTAAGATCGGACAAAGCTTGGAATCAAGCAGGTTACGAAGGCGTAAACATCGCCAAACAAAAGCTGGAGGCGGAAACGGCTTACGTCGAACAAGTCGCGCAACCAGATCAAGCCGAGGCTTTGTCAGACTTCGCCCGTCGCGGTTTTAACGTCGTCTTCGCCCACGGGGGACAATTTGACGCAGCAGTGGAACAAGTCGCAACTCAGTTTCCTAAAACGTTTTTTGTCGCCGTGAATGGTTCTGTAAATGCAGAAAACGTAGCTGCATTACGCATCGATCATTTACAAGCTAGCTATTTATGCGGCATCATTGCGGCATCAATGACAAAATCAAATAGATTAGCTTATTTAGCCGGACAATCTTTTGAGGCTACATTACAAGAATTGCGCGGGTTTGAGTTAGGGGCAAAATCTGTTAAACCTAACGTACAAATCAGTTCTAGTTTTACAGGCGATTGGAATGATATTGCTAGGGCAAAAGAAGCAACTTTGGCAATTATTTCATCGGGTGCAGATGTGATTTATCAATGGTTGGACAATTCATCTCCAGCAGTATTACAAGCAGCTAGCGATAAAGGAATTTACGCTTTTGGCAATACGACAGATCAATTAAATGTTGCGCCAAAAGCAGTTTTAACAAGTGCTTTAAAGCGCATCGATCTCGCGATCGCCTTTCTTGCCGAACAAGCAAAAAACGGTCAAATTAAAGGTCAAACCTATGCCCTTGGTTTAGCAAGACCAGATATTTTAAATTTAGGTAAGTTCGGTCAAATGGTTCCAGAAGGATTGCAAAAAAAAGTTCTAGGTACTAGACAAGCAATTATCGATAATAAAATTACATTTGAAAATTGTCAGGAAGGTGGAAAAGAGACGCGATGCGTGAAGACAGCATCGACATGACTTATTTACGCCTAGAAGGAATTACTAAACGCTTTGGTTCGTTTGTGGCTAACGATAACATTAGTTTGAGCGTGGCTGCTGGAACGATTCACGCGCTTTTAGGAGAAAATGGCGCGGGTAAGTCTACTTTAATGAATATTCTCAGCGGACTTTATCAGCCGGATGGCGGGCAAATTTATTTAGAAGATAAACCAGTTTTAATTAATTCCTCTAATAAGGCAATTCAACTTGGCATTGGCATGATTCACCAACATTTCATGCTCGTACCGCAACTCACAGTCACAGAAAACATTATTTTAGGAACGGGCGATCGCTTTAATTTAAATTTGCGACATAAACAACAAGAAATTACTGAATTATCTCAAATTTATAGTTTAGAAGTCGATCCAAAAGCAAAAGTAGGAGATTTGCCAGTAGGGGTACAACAGCGAGTAGAAATCCTGAAGGCTTTGTACCGTCAAGCCCGGCTATTAATATTAGATGAACCGACAGCCGTACTCACACCCTCAGAAGTTGAATCTTTAATTGCAATTTTACGACAGCTAGCAGCAGCCGGACAAACAATTATATTTATCAGCCACAAGCTGGAAGAAGTCATAAGTTTATGCGACACCGTAACTATATTACGGCGAGGTCAAGTCGTAGCAAATACCACAACAAAAGCTTCTAGTCCGCAACAGTTAGCAGAATTAATGGTAGGACGAGAAATTGTTTTACAGTTACATAAATCTGCAACTTCTCTAGGAAAAAAAATATTGTCCGTACAGTCTTTACAAGTGGAAGACGATCGCGGTGTTGCCGCAATCAGAAATATTTCGTTTCAACTTCATGCAGGCGAAATTCTAGGTGTTGCTGGAGTTGATGGGAACGGACAGCGAGAATTAGCAGATGCGATCGCGGGTTTGCGTTCTGTAAAAGCTGGAAAAATTTGCTTGGATGGACGAGACGTGACGTTATGGAATCCACAAAAGCGAGTTCGAGAATTACAAATAGGTTATATCCCTGAAGATCGTCAAACAATGGGTTTGATAATGGGGTTTAGTATTGCAAATAATTTAATCTTAAAAACTTTTATACAGTTACCTTTTGTGAGGCGTTTCTTGCTACAAAAACAGGTTATAGAGCAAAATGCCGAGACTAAAATTCAGCAATTTGATATTCGCGCTTCTGATGGGAATGTGAAGGTAAGCCAGCTATCAGGTGGAAATCAGCAGAAAGTTGTCTTAGCACGAGAATTAGATCGAGAACCATCATTGATTATCGCCATGCAACCGACGCGGGGGCTAGATGTGGGGGCGACAGCAGCAGTACAACAACAATTATTATCTCAACGCGATCGCGGTGCGGCTATCCTCTATATTTCTACAGAATTAGAGGAAGTTATGGCAATGAGCGATCGCATAGCAGTCATATATCGGGGCGAATTTATCGATGTTTTAGATCGAGAAAGGGCAACAATAGAAACAATTGGGTTATTAATGGCTGGAGGAAGAACCCCAATCTAGTTTTCTGGCTCAAACATCTCTTTTGCAGCCGCACAAACCGGACATACCCAATCATCTGGTATATCCTCAAATTGCGTACCTGGTTCTATTTCTGCTTCTGGATCTCCTGCTTCTGGATCGTAGATGTAACCACAGACGCTACAGATATATTTCTGCATTTTTCAGCTCCAGCATGAAATTATATATGCTGTAGGGGCGCACAACTATGCGCCCCTGCAAAACATAAAAAGAAATTATACGGTCATTTTTGATTTAGACCAAATGCCGTTTTCATCTTGCTCGAACTGTTCGCGCACTACATCCCAAGCGTGATGTTCGGCTTTGGATTCATCGCCAGATTGAGCGAGTTCTCTGTTGTAATTAGCAACGAATAGTCTTTGTGCGTCTTCCGATAGATGAGACCGGATTTCGGGAGACAAATGGCTAGGATCTTCAATTTGTCCTTTTCCAAAGCGCGGTAGAGGCGTTTCATTAATATGTACTTCTTCACCACCAGCACTTTCAAGTAATAGTTGAATCTCGCCAGATTTATTTGCGGGAACCTCAACACCTACCATAAAATCACCCGCTTCGATGCGAGTTTGATAAATTGTGGCTTTATCTTCTGGCATTCCTAGAGTCGCCAAAGCAGAAGCTAAACCCGCACCCGCACTACCCGCGATCGCACCAGTAGCAGCACCTAACAAAGCCGCACCAATGGGACCTGCTGCTACCAGCGTACCAACAAAAGGTACAAATAACACTCCTACTCCTGTCAGCAAACCAAGAGCTGAACCAAACAGAGAACCAAAAATTGCTCCTTGTTTCAAGCCACCTAAAATTACATCTTTCTTCGTTAGAAAGCCAGCAATTTTAGTTTCCGAGTGGAAGTTTTTCCCAATTACAGAAATGTCATCGCGGGAAACACCCCGATCTAGCAAACGGCGAATGACATTATCGACTTGTTCCTTCTCTTTGAAAATTGCCGAAACAGTACGCTCAGCCGTTGTAACTGCTGGTTGAGTTTGCTCTCCTGTAGCCGTCATTTTGTTCTCCTAGAACAGATTTTTCACGCTATTTCATTTAGGAGAATACCAACCTCTAAATTCCGTGCCGTCGCCCTTAAGGTTGATTAGTAAAGTTTATACCTGGAGTTCAATTGCAGACTAGAAGCGAACCCACCTGCGTTGAAAACGGCTGAAAACACCTGCCGCGATCGCCACTAACAGTAAAATCCAAATAATACCACCAGGGAGAAACGTGATAATTCCCAAGCCGCGCAACACCCAGATTGCGATCGCGGTTAGTAAAAGAATTATAAATAAACGTAAAGCCAGATTTTGCGATTTCGTAAAGCGATTTATTTTTTTCATCTGCGGTTAATTTCTGAATCTACCTCATCCGATGCAGTGGGCGATCGCACGTTGGATAAATCCAATCCGGCAACTTGGCTCAAATCCACGGTAATATTTTCTTCGGGATAAGAACGCAATAGATTGATAATATTCATCCCATCGTATTCTCGCGAAGCCAGAGAAACAGCAGCGTGTAATTGCTCTACTGTCATGTCGGGAAAAGCTAACCCTAAAGCCGCTAGCAGTTGTTTCCCACTAGCAGAACGTTGCCAGCGTTTCATCGAACGGTCAAACTTTTTCGGATCGAGATCTAAACGGCGATTTAACGTATCTCTCACATCATCCGTCAGCCAAGGCGCGTAGAGTTGCAAGCTACCCGATAACTTTCCCTTCTTAGCAAAGCGCTCTAAATCCTTCATTTCGATTTTCTGCTCGAACGAGCCTAAGCGAAAAGTTACCGTCTCTGCTGCTGTAGCTGCTGGTATGATAGCGCCCCAACAGAGGAAGAGTGATAGTAATCCGATTTGCGATCGCTTGAATTTCATCGCAGCCAATTATTAAGGAATAAATCTAGCTTAGCTTCAAGTGAGTGGTGCGTGAGGAAGGGGTGTGGGGACAAGGGGGACAAGGGGGACAAGGGGGACAAGGGGGACAAGGGGGCAAAGGGGGACAAGGGGGACAAGGGGGACAAGGGGGACAAGGGGGACCCCGCGACCGGAGGGAGTGGGGACAAGGGGGCAAAGGGGGACAAGGGGGACAACTACCAACTACCAACTACCAACTACCAATGACAACCAGATGATAAGAAAATCGAAAAAACTATCACCTTAACTGAATGCGGAGCTTATCGTATTACAAACCCTACCACTGAATTTTGTGGTGGAATGCGATCGCGTGACTCACTCAGAATCAAAGACAGTTATGATGAAGCGACTGATAGCAAGTATCGTTAGCATTTGTTTCGTACTGGTAGCGTGTCTGTCCTTTCCTGAAATCGCCCAAGCCAAAAGCTGCACTTTACGAATAATTGGCTGGGAGGGATATATGGATGCCTCTTTTGCCAAACCATTCGAGCAAAAATATGGTTGTAAAGTCATTCCAACTTATGCAGGCTCCTCAGATGAGATGTATGCCAAGATTAAAGCCAGTAAAGGCAAGTCATACGATCTCGTCACTGCTTCGGGAGACTTAACCAAACGCTTATATGATGCCAATTTAGTAGAGGCGATCGATTTAAGTTTAGTCCCCAACTACAAAGATCTATTCCCAATTTTTCAGCAACCAGCGTATAACACCTTTGACGGTCAAGCCTATGGTGTTTCGATTGCTTGGGGACCAGATTTTTTGATTTACGACAAATCCGTCGTCAAATCTGAACCGCAAAGCTGGGATGTCCTCTATCAACCAGAATATCAAGGTAAAGTATCTCTACCTGACTATCCCATCTTCAATGCTGATGTGGCGTTGTGGAAAGGTAGCTCTAATATCTACGACATTAGTAAAGAACGGCTAGCAACAGAAATTAAACCCGATCTTTTCCGCTTGCGTCCGCAGGTCAGAAAATTCTGGAATAGCCAAGGAGAGTTAGCCCAACTCTTTTTAAATAAAGAAATTGCTCTGGCGTGGGGTTGGCCCGTAGCAATTGAAGAACTAAAACGCGCTAACTTTCCTGTAGGAGCGACTATTCCTCAAGAAGGAACTACTGGATGGAGCGATTCTTGGATGTTACTCAAAGGCTCTCCCAACAAAGAAATCGCCCATGCTTGGATGGATTATATGCTGACGGGAGAAGCTCAGAAACCTATGACAGAGGTTACTGGCTACTGGGCTGTTTCTAAGCAAGTTTTACCGCTACTCACCGCCGAACAGCGTCGTGACTCCCATCTAGAAGACATCGAAAACTACTACAGCCAAATCCACTTCTGGGAAACCGTACCTAATTACGATGACTGGGTAGCCTTGTGGAACGAGTTTCGAGGACAGTAAAAATGAAAGAACTATGGCTGCGCCATAGTTCTTTCATCCTCTAAGGTACGGTAATCCTACCTCAGTGACAGGTTAGGGCTGGGTTAGAAGCGATAAATTAGTAAATGTAGTTGGTGCAAAGCAAATAGCTAGCACGGTGTCAGAATTAAACGCTATAAGCAACTGCAAATCATTTGGAGTTATTACTAAGGGCAAATCGTATTACCCTAAAGGAAATAAACCAAAGTCAATATTGTTTTTCGGGCAGTGAGATATGCGTAATAAACTGCTTTCAGTCATGAAACCGTTGATAAAATCTTTGTTCGTATTCGGTCTAATCGCTACTTTAGCGTTTGGTCAGGCAGATAATGCATTAGCAGCTAGTGGTGGTCGGATTGGTGGTGGCTCTTTTAGAGCGCCTAGCCGCGGCTACTCTACTCCTAGAACATACGCTCCCGGTGGTGGTGGCTACTACGCGCCTTACCCTGGTGGTGGATTTGGGTTTCCTTTCCTGTTTCCCTTCTTTGGCATCGGCGGCGGCTTTGGCGGCTTGTTTACAATCCTGATCTTCTTTGCGATCGCCAACTTTATGTTACAAGCCTTCCGACGTGCTAGCAGTGGTGGTAGCGTAGAGGAATTAGAATACGATAGTAATCCTACTGTCAGTGTGACTCGCGTACAAGTCGGTTTGTTGGCTGAGGCAAGAGGCTTACAGGCTGAACTCAACCGGATTGCCGAACTCGCAGATACTAACTCTCCTGAAGGTAGAGTAGAAGTATTGCAAGAAGCTTCTTTAGCTCTGTTACGCCACCCCGAATATTGGGTTTATGCTGGTGGTAGCACTCAGCAATCTCGCTTGACGGGTGCAGAAGCTGAGTTTAACCGTTTATCCTTGGCAGAACGTAGCAAGTTTAGCGAAGAAACTCTTTCCAACGTCAACAATCAGCTCAAGGCTGCAACGCCTAAAGCAGAATTACCAGCAGGTGACGGCTCTGGTAGTAGCGATTTAGCTGTGAAAGATCCCGGTGAATACATCGTCGTCACTCTGATTGCAGCGACTTTGGGTAAATTGCAAATACCAACAATCAATAGTACTGACGATCTGCGTCAAGCTCTACGTCAATTTGGTAGTATTCCAAGCGATAAACTCTTGGCGATTGAAGTGTTATGGACACCTCAAGCTGAAGGTGACACCCTCAGTTCTGATGATGTTCTAGCAGAATATGCAGATCTGAAATTGGTATAAGATTTGCAGCATCGAATAAATTTGTAGGGGCGCACGGCTGTGCGCCCCTACGCATGTATGACACCTACACGGAAAACGCTAGATTTGCGCCCCTAACGTTTATATTTAGATATAACTCTCGATAAATGCGATCGCCTCTGTTAATCCAGCCTGAGTTTTCAGATTTGTAAAAATAAACGGTTTATCGCCGCGCATTTTCTTCGCATCCCGTTCCATGACGCTTAAATCGGCTCCAACATAAGGAGCGAGGTCGGTTTTATTAATCACTAACAAATCTGATTTGGTAATCCCTGGTCCACCTTTACGGGGAATTTTATCACCTGCTGCAACATCAATCACGTAAATTGTCAGGTCTACTAACTCAGGACTAAAAGTAGCTGCGAGGTTATCACCACCACTTTCTAGAAATACTAAGTCCAGATTGAGAAATTTTTGTTCTAACTGTTCGATCGCGGCTATATTCATTGAAGCATCTTCGCGAATCGCTGTGTGCGGACAACCGCCAGTCTCTACACCCAAAATGCGATCGCTTGAGAGTGCTTGAGCGCGTACCAAAAACTGAGCGTCTTCTTGAGTATAGATATCGTTTGTCACTACCGCAATGTTATATTGCTGACGTAGATGCTTGCATAGCGCCTCGACTAAAGCCGTTTTTCCCGAACCGACAGGACCAGCTACCCCAACTCGAAATGCAGTCATAGGTAAGTCAAAAGTGAAAAGTTAAAAGTCAAAATTGTAGGGTGGGCATTGCTCACCTCACTATGACAATTTCATTTTGAAATTAACTATTAATACTACCATCTGGCATTGTCGCACCGCGTAAGGTTGCACCCGTGAGGTTGGCGCTACTGATTTCGGCTTTAAATAAGTTAGCGTTATCTAAGTTTGCATCGGTTAAGTTTGTTCGTGCCAAAAAGCCTTCAATTAACGAGCTATCAATTAAAATTGCTGCTAGTAAGTTAGCGCGACTGAAATCGACTCGATTCATTCTAGCTTTGGTCAAGTTAGCATAACTCAAATTGGTTTTAGTCAGTTTACTATCAGGTGCGATCGCATGGCTTAAATTAGCACGGGTTAGATCTGCTTCATTCATTAACACTCGTTCTAGTTTAGTATTACTTAAGTTTGCTTCTCTCAAAATTGCCCGATCCAAATTAGCATCGCTGAGAAATGCATCGGCTAAATTTGCCTCACTTAAATTAGCGCCGTATAGGTTAGCACCTCGCAAATTGACTTCAACTAAATTAGCACAGCGCAGGTCAGCTCCAGACAAATCTACACCTGCCATATTTGCCCCCCGCAAATCGGCTTGAAACAATCTTGTACTGCGCAAATTAGCAGCGTATTCTTTCTGTTCTTGTCTGAGGTTAGCACCGCGAAGACAGACACCTGTTAAGTTAGCACCGCTCAAATTAGCATTACGTAAATCTGCATCGATCAAATTTGCATCGAGTAGATTAGCTAGCCTCAGATCGGCACTGCGCAGATCTGCACCTTGCAAAATTGCTCCGTGTAAATCGGCATCGTTTAACTTAATTTCACGTAAATCGGCTTGTGTTAAGTTAGCGCCACTTAATTTTGTGCTACTTAAATTAGCCTTGTGTAACTGCGCTCTATTTAAATAAGCAAAAATTAAATTAGCACTACGTAAATCGGTTTGAGTTAAATTAATACTAACGAGATCTGCACCAAATAAATTAATTCCTTTTAATTCCAAACCGCTAAAATTAATTTCTCCCTTTGCATATCGTTGTATGAGTTCGTTAGCATCCATAAATTATGCGCGGTAAATATTGCAACTGAAGTCAAAAACTAAAAGCTAAAAGTTAAAATACAAACTTCAAAACATGGGTTTAAGTGCTTGACTGATAATATTAGCGATCGCTAGGTACTCGTGCGGCTTGTCCAGCTTTCGGGCTGTTATATCGAGAGTATCAACTAAAGCTTCAAAAGATTGACAAGTATAAGTTATATTCCGAATTAATTCGTATAGCTCCGTACTGCGTAAAGCCGCCCAATCTTGTTGAGTCCAATCAAATTGATGTTCGGTCGCGGAAAATAGTAAGATTTTTGCTTGCAAGGGATTGATTTGAAGCATTATCTTGTGACGGATTTCAAATGGCTCGATTTTTTTCTTAATTTGTACGGACGCTGGTGGAGGGGAATCGGGAATAACCACAGCTTCTTGTCGAATTGCCGGGACTAAAGGAACGGTAATCAGATCGGAATCAGAACTTATTCTGCTTTCTTGAAGTTTGTCTGATTGAAAATTATATAGAATTTCTGCTTCTCCAATA